>NZ_JBEXGX010000010.1:0-268141 GCF_040607495.1 Streptomyces sp. NPDC005281
TCCAGTCACTCTGGCGGCGAGCCCACCAAGCACGCGCACAACGCTGCCACTACGCCACCCGCGACAAGCGAGATCGCGAGCCACGGCTGTAGTACCCGGACGACCCTGCCCTGGAATCCTACTGGGCTCAGCGGCAACGCAAGGGAACCCCTCTACCAATCGACGCTATGACCGTGCGTCTCCTACAGGCACAGCACGGCCGTTGCCCGATCTGCGGAGGACTCTTGCTGCACTCCGACCACCCGCCACAAAGCCCGCAGGAATGGGAAGCGTGGCGGGCGGTCATCCGGAAGGCGATCTCCAAGCAATACATCGCGTTTCCGGACGGCAGCACGCCGGACGGTCAACGACTCCGTCTCCTCCACACCCATTGTCAGCAGCGGAATGGGGCCGCCGCGATGACGAGTCCAGCACTTTTGCCTGCCGGCGATCCTTTGGGGCTTGCTTGAGCCGTGTGCGGTGAAAGCTGCTTGCACGGTTCTGAGGGGGCGGGGACGCAGTAATGCGTCCCCGCTACCCGACTGATCATCGGCAAGAACAACGGCTCCGCGATCGGCACCCTGGTCGAGCGGACCACCCGCTACGTGATGCTGGTCCACCTGCCCGGCAGCCGCGACACCATCGCCGTCCGTGACGCGCTGATCGACACCGTCAGCGCCCTCCCGGCCCACCTGCGGCGCTCACTGACCTGGGACCAGGGCTCAGAGATGGGCCTGCACCACCAGTTCTCCATGGCCACCGGCATGCCGGTCTACTTCTGCGACCCCTCCAGCCCCTGGCAGCGCGGCTCGAACGAGAACACGAACGGGCTCCTGCGGCAGTACTTCCCGAAGGGCACCGACCTGTCACGGCACAACCGCGAGCACCTGACCGCCGTCGCCGCCGAACTCAACGGCCGCCCACGCAAAACGCTGGACTGGGAAACCCCAGCCCAGCGCCTCACTAAGCTCCTCACAACAGCCGCATGATCAGCGGTGTTGCCACGACCCCTTGAATTCGCCCCCGTCGGGAGGGGGCTTCTTCGCTGCGCGGTGGAAGTGCCGGTCGGTGGAAGTGCCGGCCAGTGGAAGTGCCGGTGGGTGGAAGAGCCGGTCGGGAAGCGCGTGGTCGGGGCGGGAGCCGAGCGGATCCGTGCTTCGCTCGTTTCATCGGCCCGCCACGACTTCCGTGGCCCATGACGACGTCCGCGGTCCGCCGTGACGTCGGTGGCCCATGACGACGTCCGCGGCCCTCCGTGACGTCGGTAGTCCATGACGACGTCCGCGGCCCTCCGTGACGTCCGTGGCCCACGACGACTTCGGTGACCCACCGCGACTTCCGTAGCCCGCTACGAAGATTTTGCGATTGCGCGGGGATCGCATGAACCGCTTTCCAGCTGGGCGGAGTCCCCTTTGTCTGCCTGAGCGGCCGACCGGTAACTGCACGTTCACCAACCTCCTCTTCCTCGGCTGTCTACGCGCGTGGTGTCATGCCCACGCCCACGGCCCCCCGGGTGGGCGTCAACTCGGTCAGGAGTCAGGCATGTTGTGGAAATTCCTCGGTCGCGCCGGTGTCACGCTGGCGGTCGGCGCCACCGCGCTCGTCACCGCCGTCCCCGCGAACGCCGCGAGCTACACGGCGTTCGCCTTCTCGCGGAGCAGCAGTCAGCCCGCCGTCTACGACTTCATCAACTCGGCCACCACCTCGCTCGACATGACCATGTACGAGCTGGAGGACACGGCGGCCGTCAACGACCTCATAGCCCTGGAGAAGAAGGGCGTCACGGTCCGGGTGATCCTGGACAGCGCGCACAAGTCCGCCAACCAGTCGGCGTACAACTCCCTGACGAGCGCGGGCGCGGGCGTGGTGTGGTCGTCGTCCACCTTCGTCTACACCCACCAGAAGACCATCACGGTGGACAGCGCCAAGTCGCTGATCCTCACCGGCAACCTCACCGCGCAGTACTACCCGACCGGCCGGGACTACGGTGTGTTCGACGACGACAGCCGCGATGTCGCCTCGATCGAGAAGGTGTTCAACGCGGACTACGCCGGCACCGCGATCACCCCGACCGACGGCGACCATCTCCTCTGGTCCCCCACCGACTCCCGCAGCCGCCTGGTGTCCGTGATCAACAGCGCCACCAAGACGCTCGACGTCGAGGAGCTGGAGTTCAGCGACAGCACGGTGGTCAACGCCATCGTGGCCAGGGCTAAGGCGGGAGTGACGGTACGCGTGGTCCTGGAGAGCCCCTCCAGCTACTCCAGTCAGGTGTCCGCGATCAAGGCGGCCGGCGGCACCGTCGTCGGGTACTCCGACCCCTACGGTTTCTACATCCACGCCAAGGCGATGGTCGCCGACTACGGCCTGTCCACCCAGGAGGTGGAAGCGGGGTCGATGAACATCAGCAGCAACTCGCTGAGCAACAACCGGGAACTGGGCCTCATCCTCACGGGAACCGGTGTCGCCCAGTCCGTCGCCACGACCGTCGAGACCACCTTCAACAGCGACTACGCGGGTGGCACCACCGCCTGATCGCGGGCACGTGAGCCGTCGGCGAGGCGCCGGTCACGGCCCCGAGCCGATATTGGAATGCCGGAGCCGTGGGCCGGCGTTGACGTTGGCCTCGTTCAGGTGCGCAGGTTGCGGCTACTTCTCCTTTCACGAGAGCGACGCGGGTTCGAATGCCGCCGCCGGCCCCGGCCGGTGTCGTCCAGCGGCCCAGGATGCTACGTCGCCGCCGTCGACTCCGATCTCTGAACCTTTTGACCGAGCCGTCCATACCGGGACCTCCGGATGGGCGGCTTTGTCGTGCCCGACCGGCTGCCGTCAGGACCTCGGGGGAGCGGCCGCGGAAGGGCCCGGCCAAGTGCGACCGTCCCGGCCCGGTGTGCCCCGTCCCTGACTGGTGCGGCCCGCGCAGGACGACTCTCCGGCGTGGGGCGCCGCGAGGGGTGTCCGAGGAGGGCGTCGGCCGCTGGCCACCTCGGACACCCCTCGCGTCTCGGTCACGAGCCGCTGTTGACGGCTTCGGGCACCGGCTGCCGGGCCACCAGGATCCAGGGCTTGGGATGGCCCGTACGGTCGGCGCAGTTCAGGGTCGCGGGGTGGGTGGTCGTGAACGCGACGCAGGCGGCTTCCCAGACCTGGCCCGTGGTGGTGATGACGTCGAACTTGACGCGCCGCACCTTGGCGGACCGGTTGTGCGCGTTGACGGCGACGTCGCAGGGCAGACCGGCCGCGCCGCCCGTGGGATAGTCGGGACGTGCGCTGAGGTCGGTCCACAGGACGGTCTGCTTCTCACCGGCCCGCTGGTCGCGGATGCCCGCGTACGTCCTTCCGCCGGTCAGCGCGAGACGGATCTCGAAGTCCTCGGACTCCTGCGCGGCGTCGAGGCCGACGCAGGGGCCCGTGGGTCCCGTCGCGCCGGTCTCGCCCCGGGGGCCGGCGGCCCCGGTCGCTCCCGTGGCGCCGGTCGGGCCCTGGGGCCCGGCGGGTCCCGTCTCGCCCCTCGGCCCCCGTGGACCTCTGCACCCCCTTCTGCCGTCGGAGGTTTCGTCCGGGGGGACCCTGTCTTCGAGGCGGCGGGGTCCGCACCTGCCGCCGTCCGGGGCGGAGGCCGCGCGCTCGGAGGTGTTCAGGTCCGCCGGTGTCGCGGGGCCCACCACCCCCGACGCCATCACCAGCGTCAGCGAGGCGACCACGCCCGCCCTCTTGAACCGGCCGCGGGCCGGCGGGCCCAGCAGGCGGACGGTCCGGGACTCAGGATTCATACGGGGGCGCTCCTTGGATCGATCGGTGGGGAATTCCCTGAAGCCGATCGCGAGCTTGACCCGTTGACACCGGTCGGACCGGCCCATTCCATGGAAACGCGCCATACATATCATCAAATCAGCCCAATTAGGGACCGAGTCGCGGTTCTTGCTCAACTGTCTGCCGGTAGTTCGAAGTTGGACTTGCTTCGTCCGATCGGGTGGATGGCGAGAGGACCGTCGAGAGATGGCGGGCAGGGCCGGCGAGAGACGGCGGCAGGACTGGTCGGAGGCAGCGGAGGCAGCGGAGGGACCGGCCGGAGGCGGCCGGAGGACCACCGAGAGACGGTGGCAGGACCGGCCGGAGACGGCGGCGGGACCGACCGGAGATGGCGGCAGGACTGACTGGAGGTGGCGGCAAGACCGGCAAGAGGCGGCACCGGCACCGGCAAGGTGCGGCGGAAGGACCCCTGGTTGGCACTGTGGCCGGAGCCGTGCGAACGGCGCCGGTCTCGCGCGGGATGCCGACCTGTCGCATCCATTGCGGCGGCCGGTGCGTCTACGCGGGTATGGATCTGGAAAAGCCGTCCGCCGCCCGGCCCGCCGCGCAGGCCGAGGGATGTCTCGCCGTCGCGATCCGCATTCCGGTGCGGATCGTTGTGCTCGTCCTCGTGGTGCCGGTACGGATGGCGTGGGACGCGCTCGTCGTCGGCGGAAGGTTTCTGCGGGACACGCTGCTCCGGCCGCTGGGGCGAGCGCTCGGGCGGGCTCTCGGATGGCTGGCACGGGCGCTGTTCGTGTGGCCCTGGGTGGCGCTGTGGCGATACGTGCTCCTGCCGGTCGGCGCCGCGCTGGCCCGGCTCGGGCAGGTGCTGCTCGTCGTGCCGGCGGTCTGGCTGTACCGCACGGTCCTGACCCCGCTCGGGCACGCCCTCGCCAGGGTGGCCCGGGGGACCGGCGCCCTGCTCGGCTGGCTGTTCAGCGGCGCCGTGGCCGCGCTCCTGTGGTTTCTCGGCGGCGTCGTGACCGCCGTCGACCGGGTCCTCGGCGGTGTCGCGGCCGTGTGGCGCCACGTGTACGCGTGGTTGTTCACGCCCGTGGGACACGCCGTGGCCTGGCTGCTCAAGGGTGTCGGCACGGTCCTCGCCGCCGTCGCGATCGGGGCGTACACCGTCCTCGCTTGGCTGGCGCGGTATCTGCTCGTGGTCCCCGCCGTGTGGCTGTACACCTGGGTCCTCGCCCCCGTCGGCAGGGCGGTCGGGTTTCTCGCCGGGTGGTTCGCGCGGATCGTACGGATGATCTTCGTGGGCATCGGGGCCGCGCTCTACTGGACGGCCCGGGTCCTGCTGGTGCTTCCCGCCCTCGTGGTGTGGCGCCGGATCCTGGTGCCCGCCGGGCGGGCCCTCGCCGTCGTCGCCAGGGAGGTCGGTGAGGCGCTCGGGCACGCGTGGCGGGTCGCCGGGTACGTCTCGCTCGCCGTCGGACGGTTCCTCGCGCGTCTCTTCCGGTGGACCTTCGTGGAACCGGCGCGATGGGCCTACCGGACCGTGCTCACGCCGGTCGGGCACGCCGTGCGCGACCTGGTGCTGAAGCCCGCCGCCGAGGCGGCGCGCGCCGTCCGGCGGACCGCACGGCAGGCTCTGGAGGCCGCCCGCGAAAGCGCCTGGCAGGCCCGTGCGGACTTCCGGCGGATGCTCTTCGGAACGCCCCCGGAACCGCAGCCGCTCGCCGGGCGGGAACCAGCGGCCGGTGAGACACGTACTCTAGGTAGCAGTACGACCGCACTCATGAAGGACTGAGCGACACTGGGCAAGCGACAGCCCGAAGGCCCGCCGCCCGCACCCGCGGTGCAGCGCATCCGACTGCGCTACACCAAGCGCGGCCGCCTCCGGTTCACCAGCCACCGTGACTTCCAGCGCGCCTTCGAGCGTGCCCTGCGCCGTGCCGCCGTACCCATGGCGTACTCGGCCGGGTTCACGCCGCATCCGAAGGTGTCGTACGCCAATGCCGCACCCACCGGCACGGGCAGCGAGGCGGAGTATCTGGAGATCGCGCTGACCGACAGGCGCGACCCCGAGCAGCTGCGCGAACTCCTCGACGAGTCGATGCCCCAGGGTCTCGACATCATCGAGGCGGTCGAGGCCAGAGTCTCGGGTCTCGCCGACAGGCTCACCGCCTCCGTGTGGGAGATGCGCCTCGAGGGTGTGGACCCGGCGGACGCGGAGCGCGCGGTGGCGGCCTTCAACGCGGCCGGGACGGTCGAGGTCAGCCGCAAGGCCAAGAACGGCATGCGGACGTTCGACGCCCGCAGCGCCGTGGCAAGCCTCGGGGTGACCTCAGAGACGCACGGTCCACAGGCTGATAGGCCGACCGACCAGCCCTGTGCGATACTGCGGCTGGTTGTTCGGCACGTGACGCCTGCCGTACGACCCGACGACGTCCTGTCCGGTCTTCGCGCCGTGGCCGACCTGGCGCCGCCGGTCGCCGCTGCGGTGACCAGGCTGGCGCAGGGGCTGTTCGATGAAGAGACCGGCACGGTGACCGACCCGCTCGCGCCCGACCGCGAGGCAGTCGCAGCCGCCCCAGCCGATCGCGCAGGGGCCGCCGAAACTGCCGCCGCGAAGGCGTCGGCGTAAGGAAGGTCCCGCGTAAGGGCAGATGTCGTAGCGCCGCCCTCGTATCCGGGAGCCACCTGGGTCGGGCAGCGCACCGACCTTAAAGACTTTCGCCAGGCCGTACGCACACATGGCGTACGGAACCGGCGAGACAGGACACAGAGAGCTCCCGTGCGGCGCCCGCGCCCCGGACGGCGGCACCGCGCATCGCGCGAGCCGCGGACGTCACCGGCATTGCCGGGCCAGGCGCGGCGCCCGGGAGCCTGACGGGAGATCCACCCGCATGCTCGAGCCGATCGAACCCACTGAGGGTTCCGACAACAACACCCCCAGCGACACCCTGCCGCCGCGGCGCCGCCGCCGTGCCGCGTCGCGACCCGCCGGTCCCCCGGCCGCCGCCTCCGAGGCCGCGGCCGAGACCACCGCGCCGGCCATACCGGCCGTGGCGTCCGCCGACCTCGTGGCGGAGGAGGCCCCTGAAGGGGCCCTGACCTCCGCGAACGCCGAGGCCGACGAGACGGACGAGACCGAAGAGGCCGCCGGGACAGCCGCGGCCGAAAAGACCGAGGAGGCCCCGGCCGAGGCCGAGGCAGCCGCCACCCCCGAGACCGACGACGCCGCACCGCGCCGCACCCGGCGCCGTGCCACCCGTCGTTCCTCCGCCCCCGCCGGTGCGCCGACGACGGCCGAGGCCGACGCGACCGTCGTGCCCGCCGTCGCCGAATCCGAGAGCCGGCCCGTCGAGGAGGCCCCGGCCCCGGCCGAGGAGCCCGCGCCCGCCGGCCGCACCCGGCGCCGTGCCACCCGCCGTTCCTCCGCCCCCGCCGGTGCGCCCGCCGAGGCGGAGGTCGCCGAGGTGGTGACGGCCGCCGCCGAACCGGTGGCCGCCCCCGCTGTCGAGGAGGCCGAGCCCGAGACGCCCGCCGCCGAGGAGGCCGCCCCGCGCCGCACGACCCGTCGTCGTGCCACCCGCCGGGTCTCCGCTCCCGCCGGCGCGACCGAGGGCGTCACCGCCGACGAGCGCGTGGAGGCGCCCGTGAGCAGCGAGAGCAAGCCCGAGGAGCCCACGCGGCCGGACGCCGTCGAGGCCGAGGCCCCCCAGAGCGAGGCCGCGCAGGCGGAGGACGGCGGTCCGCGCCGTGGCCGCCGCCGCGCCACCCGCAAGGCCGCCGTCGGTTTCTCGGCGCCCGCGCAGAAGGACACCGAGGAGTCCTCGCGGCGCCCGGGCCGTCCGGCCGTCGCCGTGTTCCAGGCGCCGGTCTTCGCCGAGCCGATGTTCCAGACGCCCGAGCGGGCCGCCGCAGCGGCCGCCGCGGAGGCCGCCGAGGCCGCCGCACCGGCCGAGGTCACCGAACCCGCCGAAGCCGTCCAGGAGCCGGCGGCCCCCCGCAGGCGCCGTCGTCGCCGGGGCTTCGAGGACGAGCCGCAGGCCGTGGCCGAGGAGCCGCAGGAGTCCGAGGACACCGGGCCCGCCGAGGACCTGGAATCCGCCGAGGACGCGGACGACGCCGAGGACGCCGAGGACGCCGTCGAGGGTGACGAGGGTGAGGAGGAGTCCGCGGGCTCCCGTCGCCGTCGCCGTCGCGGTGGCCGTCGTCGCCGCCGTGGCGAGTCCGCCGATTCGGACTCGGACAGCGAGGCCGGCGAGGACGACTTCGCCGCCGAGCAGGCCGAGCAGGACGCCGAGGACACCGCGGAGCAGGCCGAGGAGGACGCCGAGGAGGACGAGCACGAGGAGCAGGGCGGCTCCAGCAGCAGCCGTCGCCGCCGTCGCCGTCGCCGTCGCGCCGGTGACTCCGGTGGCGAGGCCGAGCAGCCCGGCGAGAACGACCCCGAGCGCACCGTCGTCAAGGTCCGCGAGCCGCGCGGCAGGCGCGAGGAGCAGCCCTCGGACGAGGTGCAGTCCATCAAGGGCTCGACCCGTCTGGAGGCGAAGAAGCAGCGCCGCCGTGAAGGCCGCGAGCAGGGCCGTCGCCGTGTTCCGATCATCACGGAGGCCGAGTTCCTGGCCCGCCGCGAGGCCGTCGAGCGCGTGATGGTCGTCCGCCAGAGCGGCGAGCGCACCCAGATCGGCGTCCTTGAGGACAACGTGCTCGTCGAGCACTACGTCAACAAGGAGCAGGCCGTCTCGTACGTCGGCAACGTCTACCTGGGCAAGGTCCAGAACGTGCTGCCGTCGATGGAGGCCGCGTTCATCGACATCGGCAAGGGCCGCAACGCGGTGCTCTACGCCGGTGAGGTCAACTTCGAGGCGCTCGGCATGGCCAACGGGCCGCGCCGTATCGAGTCCGCGCTCAAGTCCGGCCAGTCGGTCCTGGTGCAGGTCACCAAGGACCCGATCGGCCACAAGGGCGCCCGTCTGACCAGCCAGGTCTCGCTGCCGGGCCGCTACCTCGTGTATGTGCCCGAGGGCTCGATGACCGGCATCAGCCGCAAGCTGCCCGACACCGAGCGCGCGCGGCTGAAGACCATCCTCAAGAAGATCGTCCCCGAGGACGCGGGCGTCATCGTGCGCACCGCCGCCGAGGGCGCGAGCGAGGACGAGCTGCGCCGTGACGTCGAGCGTCTTCAGTCGCAGTGGGAGGACATCCAGAAGAAGGCGAAGAGCGGCAACGCCCCGACGCTGCTCTACGGCGAGCCGGACATGACCGTCCGCGTCGTCCGCGACATCTTCAACGAGGACTTCTCCAAGGTCATCGTCAGCGGCGACGAGGCCTGGGAGACGATCCACGGCTACGTCTCGCACGTGGCGCCCGACCTGACCGACCGGCTGTCGAAGTGGACCTCCGAGGTCGACGTCTTCGCCACCTACCGGATCGACGAGCAGCTGATGAAGGCGCTGGACCGCAAGGTCTGGCTGCCCAGCGGCGGCTCCCTGGTGATCGACAAGACCGAGGCCATGATCGTGGTCGACGTCAACACCGGAAAGTTCACCGGTCAGGGCGGCAACCTCGAGGAGACCGTCACCAGGAACAACCTGGAGGCGGCCGAGGAGATCGTGCGTCAGCTGCGGCTGCGCGACCTCGGCGGCATCGTCGTCATCGACTTCATCGACATGGTCCTGGAGTCCAACCGCGACCTGGTGCTGCGGCGTCTGCTCGAGTGCCTGGGCCGCGACCGTACGAAGCACCAGGTGGCCGAGGTGACCTCGCTGGGCCTCGTGCAGATGACCCGCAAGCGGGTCGGCCAGGGCCTGCTGGAGTCCTTCTCCGAGACCTGTGTCCACTGCAACGGCCGCGGTGTCATCGTGCACATGGAGCAGCCGACGTCCGTCGGTGGCGGCGGCAAGCGCAAGAAGCGCGGCCGCGGCGGTGCCGAGCAGGGGCACGAGCACGAGCACGATCACGAGCTCACGCACGAGCCGGCCGAGGAGCTGGAGACCGAGACCGAGGCCGAGGTGGCCGCCGAGGTCGCCGCGCCCGTCCCGTTCGTCGAGACCGAGATCCAGCCGGACGAGGAGCTGTACGGCAGCGCCGCCGAGGCGGAGGCCGCGGCCGGCCGGGGCCGTTCGCGGCGCCGGACCTCCCGGCGCGCGTCGGCTCCCGCCGGTGCGCCCAGGACCGAGGAGCGCGCTCCCCGGACGAGGCGCGAGGAGCGTGCCGAGCGGGCCGCCGCGCGGTCCCGTGAGGCTGCCGAGGCCGAGCCGTTCGCGGCCGAGGACCCGGTCGTCGAGGCGCCGGCCGCCGAGCAGCCGGAGACGGAGCAGCCGGTCGCCGAGGCTCTGGCCGAGAACGTCACGGCCCCCGCTCCGGAGGTCGAGGCCGCTCCCCAGGGCCGTACGCGCCGTCGTGCGACCCGCAAGGTGTCGGCGCCGGCCGGTTCGCCCAAGGCTGCCGAGGAGGCCGTCGTGACGGTCACGGAGCCGGTTCAGGCGCCCGTGGCCGAGGCCCCCGCGCAGACCGCCGACGAGGCGGAGCCGGTGTCCGCGCCGGTGGCCGAGGCCCCCGCCGAGAGCGTCGCGCCGGCCCGTCCGCGCCGTCGTGCCGTGCGCAAGGCCACCGCGCCCACCGCGTCCGCGGAGGCGGCCGTCGTGGTCGTCCCGTCGGTCGCCGCGGAGCCGGTCGCCGAGCCCGAGGTCGCGGAGTCCGCCGAGCCGGAGGCCGTCGAGTCCGATGCCGAGGCCCCGGCGGCCAAGAAGGCGGCCGCCCGCAAGACCGCCAAGAAGGTGACGGCGAAGAAGGCCGCCACCAAGAAGGCCGTGGCGGCCAAGAAGACGGTCGCCAAGAAGACCACGGCCAAGAAGGCGACCGTGAAGAAGGCGGCCGTCAAGTCCACGGCGAAGAAGACCGTGGCGGCCGAGCAGACGCTCTCCACCGTCACGGCGTCCACCGACGAGGGCTGAGGCTCCGCACGACGTCCCCGGCCCGCGCTCGCGAGCGCGGGCCGGGGACGTCGCGTGACCGGTGGCACACCCGCGGGGCCCGGCCTGGTTTGACCCTTTCGGCCGTGGCCCCGTAACCTTGACCGTCGGCGCGTCCCCTGACGCGCCGCACCCCGTAAACCTTTTCCTCCCCAGCGCTCCGGGCCTCGTGCTCCGTGCCCAGGGAGAGGCCGCTCGCGCGAGTCGGCGGCTGGACTGCGGGGATCCGTTCCGAGCGAAAGAGAGATCCGCGTGTACGCCATCGTGCGCAGCGGTGGTCGCCAGCACAAGGTTGCTGTCGGCGACATCGTTGAGGTTGACAAGATTCCCACCGCCAAGGTTGGCGACACGGTCGAGCTCTCGACCCTGCTCGTTGTCGACGGCGAAGCCGTGACGAGCGACCCCTGGGTCCTGGCCGGCATCAAGGTCCAGGCCGAGATCGTGGATCACCACAAGGGTGTCAAGATCGACATCCTTCGTTACAAGAACAAGACCGGCTACCGCCGTCGTCAGGGCCACCGCCAGCAGTACACGGCGATCAAGGTCACTGAGATCCCCGCGGCTGCGAAGTAAGGGACTGAGACATGGCACACAAGAAGGGCGCATCGTCCACTCGGAACGGTCGCGACTCCAATGCTCAGCGGCTCGGTGTGAAGCGCTTCGGCGGTCAGACCGTCAACGCCGGTGAGATCCTGGTCCGCCAGCGTGGCACCCACTTCCACCCCGGCGTCAGTGTCGGCCGTGGCAAGGACGACACGCTGTTCGCGCTGGCCGCCGGTGCGGTCGAGTTCGGCACGCACCGTGGCCGCAAGGTCGTGAACATCGTTCCGGTCGCCTGATCCAGTCCCGTCGAGGCTGAACCGGTCCCACGCGGGCCGGAGCGGAAGCCTCGGGGCCCAGGCTCCGTAGAACAGAGTTCTTCGCGAGGCGGACCTCACTTCCCCCACGGGAAGAGGGTCCGCCTTTCGCGTGTTACGTAAGAGACATTCCGTACGGACCGAAGTAACCGAAGTGCTGGAGGAACCCCACATGACCACCTTCGTGGACCGCGTCGAGCTGCATGTCGCCGCGGGTAGCGGAGGCCACGGCTGTGCCTCCGTACACCGGGAGAAGTTCAAGCCGCTCGGCGGCCCGGACGGCGGCAACGGCGGCCGTGGCGGTGACGTGATGCTGGTCGTCGACCAGTCCGTCACCACCCTGCTCGACTATCACCACTCGCCGCACCGCAAGGCCACCAGCGGCAAGCCCGGCGAGGGCGGCAACCGCTCCGGCAAGGACGGCCAGGACCTGATCCTGCCGGTGCCGGACGGCACGGTCGTGCTCGACAAGGCGGGCAACGTCCTCGCGGACCTCGTCGGACAGGGCACCACGTACGCCGCCGCCGAGGGCGGCCGCGGCGGCCTCGGCAACGCGGCGCTGTCCTCGGCCCGCCGCAAGGCGCCCGGCTTCGCGCTCCTCGGCGTTCCCGGCGGCCTCCAGGACATCGTCCTGGAGCTGAAGACCGTCGCCGACGTCGCCCTGGTGGGCTACCCGAGCGCGGGCAAGTCCTCGCTCATCTCGGTCCTGTCCGCTGCCAAGCCGAAGATCGCGGACTACCCGTTCACGACCCTCGTCCCGAACCTGGGCGTGGTGACCGCGGGCGAGAACGTCTACACCATCGCCGACGTGCCCGGTCTCATTCCCGGCGCGAGCCAGGGCAAGGGCCTGGGCCTGGAGTTCCTGCGCCATGTGGAGCGGTGCAGCGTGCTCGTCCACGTCCTGGACACGGCCACCCTCGAATCCGAGCGCGACCCGATCTCCGACCTCGACATCATCGAGGAGGAGCTCAAGCAGTACGGCGGCCTCGACAACCGTCCGCGCATGGTCGTCCTCAACAAGATCGACGTGCCGGACGGCAAGGACCTCGCGGAGATGGTGCGCCCCGACCTGGAGTCCCGCGGCTACCTCGTCTTCGAGGTGTCCGCGGTCGCCCACATGGGTCTGAAGGAGCTCTCCTTCGCGCTCGCCGAGACGGTCGCGCAGGCGCGGGCCGCGAAGCCCAAGGAGGAGGCGACCCGGATCGTCATCCGCCCGAAGGCGGTCGACGACGCCGGCTTCACCGTCACACCGGAGGAGGACAGCCTCTTCCGCGTGCGCGGCGAGAAGCCGGAGCGCTGGGTGCGCCAGACCGACTTCAGCAACGACGAGGCCGTCGGCTACCTCGCCGACCGTCTCAACCGCCTCGGCGTCGAGGCCGCGCTGATGAAGGCGGGCGCCCGCTCCGGCGACGGCGTCGCGATCGGCCCCGAGGAGAACGCGGTCGTCTTCGACTGGGAGCCCACCGTCATGGCCGGCGCGGAGATGCTGGGCCGCCGCGGTGAGGACCACCGCATGGAGATCCCGCGTCCCGCGGCCCAGCGTCGCCGGGACAAGCAGGCCGAGCGGGACGAGTCGCAGCAGGAGTACGACGACTTCGAGCCGTTCTAAGCATCGTTTCCGGCGGGCCGTGTGCCCACGCCGGGCCGTTGAGTCGTTGCGGGCGCGGAGAGGACTTCCTCTCCGCGCCCGCGGTGCGTTCGGGGTCCGCTGAGCGGACGTGACGTGCGCGGGGTCTGACGGGCGGGCCGTGAGGACATCCGGCCCGCCGGGACAGGCGACGGTTCCTCCTGGGGCCGCACGAGGAACATCGAAACCCTGCTCGGTGACGGACCGCCTGCGGTGGACCGCTCGGTGACGAACTGCTCGACAGCGGACTGCTCGGCGGGGACCACTGCCCTCGCAACGGCTGCGCCCTTGTCGCGGCGGGTCGTTCGTTGCTCGTGCGTTCGCCATGCCTACGATGCGCCTTGTTCAAGAGGTGGGCCGCTGTCCCGTGTGGGCTTCCCGGTGTCCAAGAGGCAACCGACGCAAGGGAGTTCGCCGATGTCCGGAACGGCCTCACGCGATCGCCGCCACTTTCTCACCGCCTCGGCCGCCGTGCTCGGCGCCGCCGCCTCCGCCCAGTTCTGGCTGCCCGGCACCGCACGGGCCGCCGAAACCCCGCTGCCCGAGGGCGTGTTCAGCCTCGGCGTGGCCTCCGGGGACCCGTTGCCCGACGGCGTCGTCCTGTGGACCCGGCTCGCCCCGGACCCGCTGAACGGCGGCGGCATGCCCGACCGCACGGTGCCGGTCGACTGGGAGATCGCCGAGGACGCCCGCTTCCGCGAGCCGGTGCGCCGGGGCACCGTGCAGGCGCGTCCTGAGTACGGCCACAGCGTCCACGTCGACGTGCGCGGGCTGCGCCCGGACCGCGTGTACTGGTACCGCTTCCGCACGGACGGCCGGCTCTCCCCGGCCGGCCGCACCCGCACCGCGCCGCACCCGTCCCGCGAGGGCGGCTCGCTGCGCGTCGCGCTCGCCTCCTGCCAGAACTGGCAGAACGGCTGGTTCACCCCGTACGCCGACATGCTCGAACAGGACCCCGACGTCGTCCTGTTCGTCGGCGACTACATCTACGAGTCCGCGCCGTCGGCGACGGCAGTGCGCCGCCACGAGGGCACCGGGGAGCCGTACACCCTCGTCCAGTACCGCAACCGGTACGCCCAGTACCGCAGCGACCCGCACCTCGCGGCGATGCACGCGAACGCGCCCTGGGTGGTCACCTTCGACGACCACGAGGTCGACAACGACTTCGCCGGGGAGATCCCGCAGGACCCGGGCAAGCAGACCCACGAGGCGTTCGTGGCCCGGCTGACCGCCGCCTACCAGGCGTACTACGAGCACATGCCGGTCCGGGCCGGCTCGATCCCGGACGGGCCGCACATCCGGATGTACCGGCGGCTCGACTTCGGACGCCTCGCCCGGCTGAACGTCCTCGACACCCGGCAGTTCCGCAGCGACCAGGCGACCGGCCAGGACGGCGCGGGGGACCCCTCGCTCACCATGCTCGGCGCGGAGCAGAAGGAGTGGCTGCTGCGCGGGCTGCACCACTCGCCCGCCCGCTGGAACCTCGTCGCCTCGCAGATCATGATGGCCGAGACCGACCTCCAGGTCGGCGAGGGGAAGCTCTGGTACTACGACGCCTGGGACGGCTACCAGGCCGAGCGCAACGCCCTCATGGCGGAGTTCGCGCGGATCCGCAACCCTGTCGTCCTCAGCGGCGACCGGCACCTCACGATGATCAGCGACCTCAAGGCGGACTTCGCCGACCCGGAGTCCGACGCCGTGGGCGCCGAGTTCGTCGGGACGTCGATCTCCAGCGGCGGCGACCAGGACCAGACGACCTTCCACAAGGAGTGGGACGCGCGGATGCCGGACAACCCGCACTGGAAGTTCGTCGACGCCCACCGCGGCTACCACCTTTTCGACATCCGGAGGGACGGCGTCGACGCCCAGGTGCGCGTCGCGGAGACGGTGCTGAAGCCCGACTCCGCCTCCGGCACCCCGGCCCGTCTGCGGGTGGAGGCGGGGAAGCCGGGCGTACGGCTGGTGTGACGCGCACCCGCCCGGGGAACCCGTGCGTGTGCTGCGTCACGGAGTGTCCGGGCGTCTGAGAAGAAGGTGAAGACTCCGCGCGGGACGTGTGGAGTTACTCACAGCAAATCCGGACAATTCGACCCGGTCTCTTCAAAGTCGCCTGTGTGCAAGGTGAATGCCCGGTTGCGCGCACATATGCAGTGGGCGGCGCTCACCTTGCACCGCAGTTACCGGAGGTGGGACCATTCCCGGGTTCCCTGTCGTCCCAAGGTAGGTCACCTGTGTCTGAGCACTTTGCCAAGCCCCGTACCACCGCAGTGATCCTGGCCGGCGGCACCGGCCAGCGCGTGGGTCTGTCGATTCCGAAGCAACTGCTGAAGATCGCCGGCAAGGCGGTCATCGAGCACACGCTGACGACCTTCGAGCAGGCCGACTCGATCGACGACATCATCGTGCTCATGGCCCCGGGCTATGTGCCGGACGTCGAGAAGATCGTCGCGAAGGCGGGCTTCACGAAGGTGACCCGCGTCATCGAGGGCGGCTCGACGCGGAACGAGACGACCGAGCGCGCCATCGCCGCGCTCGGCGAGGGCCTGGCGGAGGGGGAGGACGCGAACGTCCTGTTCCACGACGCCGTGCGCCCGCTGCTGTCCGAGCGCGTCATAGACGACTGCGTCACGGCCCTGGAGCGCTACCAGGCCGTCGACGTCGCCATCCCGTCCGCGGACACGATCATCGTGACCCGCACCCACGGCGAGGACGGCGAGTTCATCACGGAGATCCCGGACCGCTCCCGGCTGCGCCGCGGCCAGACGCCCCAGGCGTTCAAGCTGTCCACCGTCCGCCGCGCCTACGAGGTCGCGGCCGGTGACCCCAACTTCCAGGCCACGGACGACTGCTCGGTCGTGCTCAAGTACCTGCCGGACGTGCCGATCCACGTCGTGGCGGGCGACGAGTACAACATGAAGGTCACCCAGCCCGTCGACGTCTTCATCGCCGACAAGCTCTTCCAGCTCGCCTCCACCGCCGCGCCCGTCCAGGCCGACGAGGCCGCCTACCGCGAGCTGCTCACCGGCAAGACCCTTGTCGTCTTCGGCGGCTCGTACGGCATCGGCAAGGACATAGCCGAGCTCGCCGAGGGCTACGGCGCGAAGACGTACGCGCTCGGCCGCTCCACCACCGGCACGCACGTCGAGAACCCCGAGGAGGTCGACGACGCGCTCTCCACGGCGTACGCGGAGACCGGGCGCATCGACTACGTCATCAACACCGCGGGCGTGCTGCGCATCGGCAAGCTGGCCGAGACGGACAACGCGACCATCGAGGAAGCGCTGAAGGTCAACTACCTGGCGCCGGTGCAGATCGCCCGCTCCTCCTACAAGTACCTGGCCGAGAGCAGGGGCCAGCTGCTGCTCTACACCTCCAGCAGCTACACCCGCGGCCGCGCCGAGTACAGCCTCTACTCCTCCACCAAGGCCGCCATGGTGAACCTCACCCAGGCGCTGTCCGACGAGTGGGCCGGCGACGGCATCCGCGTCAACTGCATCAACCCCGAGCGCACCGCGACCCCCATGCGCACCAAGGCGTTCGGCCAGGAGCCCGCGGGCTCGCTGCTGTCCTCGGAGGCCGTCGCGCGCACCTCGCTGGACGTCCTGCTCTCCGAGCTGACCGGTCACGTCATCGACGTCCGCCAGCAGGACCCGACGGCGGGCGCGGGCCGCGCCTCCGGCTTCGAGGCGGCTCTGGCCAGCGTCCTGGACCGCCAGGACGGCGTGGCATAATCAAAAACGAATAGCCTTTCGGAATTCAGGCCTTTGTGTCCGCGCGTTCGCCGCGCATTCGCAAGGGCCTGAGTCCGTAGATTCCACTTTTCGCTTTCGGTCCCCTTTTCGGCATCAAAAGAACTTTTTGGTATCAAACCGGCACTTCACCCCTCAAGAGCAGGTTTCTCCGTGATTTCCACCGCTATTCGCGTTGCCCGGGTGGGCAGCGCGGCCGAGCTGGCGGCGGCGGCCCTCATGATGCTGGGCTTCCCCTGTCTGATGCTTGCCGCGCTCCTGCCGAGCGTCGGCGCCTTCGCGGCCGCCGCCGCCGTCACGTACCTTGCGGACCACTATCTGCACCGGCGTGGCAGCTATCTGGTCAACCGCCTCAGCAAGGTGCGGGCCGGTCTGTCCATCAGGTTCCTGATCCGGCAGCTGCTGCTCGTCCTGCTTCTGGCACGGCTCGACCTGTCGAACAGCTTGGTCTTCTACGCGGCCATCGCGTGCTTCCTGGCCTTCTACGGCTTCCAGGCACCGCACGGCGCGCTGATCACGCTGATACGGCTGCGCCGCAAGATGCCCGTCGCCACCCGCAACGTCGACCTGGGCTCGCGCCTGCGCATCCCGGACGCGCCGCCGCGCGGGCTGCTGTCCAGGTCCGCGGAGAAGATGCTGCACCTCGACCTGGTGGCCGTCGTAGGCCTCCTGGTCGCCGGGGCGACCGACGACGGCGTCTACGGCTTCGCGGGCGTCGGCGCGTCGCTGCTGCTGGCCTTCGGCTACGTCGCGGCCCTCGTGCCGTTCGTGCGCGGCCGCAAGACCCCGCCGAGCGCCGAGAAGGTGCTCGCGGCCGTCGACGCCTGGCTCGGCGACTACCGTCCGCAGACGGTGCTCTACTTCTCGGGCTCCAAGGACTCCGCCTACCAGCTCAACATGTGGCTGGAGACGATGGAGCAGCTGGACACCCGGCCGCTGATCATCCTGCGCGAGCGGGCGATCCTGGAGCGCATGGCGCCCACCACGGCGCCGGTCATCTGCGTGCCCGGAGGGGTGCACCTGATGAACATGGACCTGTCGGCGGTGCGGGTCGCGCTCTACGCGGCGAACGTCGGCAAGAACATCCACATGCTGCGGGTGCCCACCATCCAGCACGTCTTCATCGGCCACGGCGACAGCGACAAGCTCGCCAGCGTCAACCCGTTCAGCAAGGTGTACGACGAGGTGTGGACCGCGGGCCGCGCGGGCCGCGACCGTTACGCGATAGCCGACGTCGGCGTCCGCGACGACGACATCGTCGAGGTCGGCCGGCCGCAGCTCGCCCCGATCCGGACCTCGCAGGGTGTGCCCGAGGGCCGCATACCCACCGTGCTCTACGCGCCGACCTGGGAGGGCTGGGACGGCAACCCCGGCAACACCTCGATCGTGCTCGCCGGTGAGAACATCGTGAAGAAGCTGGTCGCGGCCGACCCGCCGGTCCGTGTGTTGTACAAGCCGCACCCGTTCACGGGCTCCGTCAGCGCCGAGGCCGCCGCCGCGCACAAGCGCGTCACCGCCCTGGTCGAGAAGGCCGCAGCCGAGCGTGCCGTCGACCCCCGGTTCACCGCAGACGCGGCCGCCCAGGCCGGGGCCAGGGCCGAGCTGGCCCAGATCGAGGCCCGTATCGCCGAGCTGACCGGCACCGGCGGCGAGAAGAGGGACGAGGCCGAGGCCAGCCGTGACGGCATGATCGACGTGGCCCGGCACTCCGAGGTCGCCCGGCTGCGCGCCGACTGGAACGACACCTACTGGCGTTCCTTCAGCACCGCCGAGCACCGTGTGATCACGGGTGCCGAACCGCGTCTGTACGACTGCTTCAACGTCTCCGACGCGATGGTCTCGGACATCTCCAGTGTCGTCTCCGACTTCATCGCGAGCGGCAAGCCGTACGCCGTCACGGACTCCGCGGAGCTCGGTGTCGAGGAGTTCAAGCGCCAGAACACCGCGGTGCGTGCCGCCGTGATCCTGTCCAACTCGTCCGCCGAGCTGGGCGAGCTGCTCGCGGCGGTGGCCGACCCGGCCGCCGACGCGCAGGCCGCGGGCCGCGAGGACCTCAAGCGCTATCTGCTGGGCCCGGACGAGCCGGCCTCCATCGACCAGTTCAACTCCGCGGTGCGGGAGTTGTCGCGCGAGGCCGAGCGGCGCAACCTCGGCCAGCAGAGCGTGACGTCGGCCGACGTCGTGGACGTGGACCTGGCGAGCGCGGTGCCCGCCCAGCGGGTGACCGGCGAGACGGACGAGGCCGCGGTCACCGGCTGATCCGGTCCGCAAGCACACACGGGCATGGCCCCGGGGAGTTCTCCCCGGGGCCATGCCTGTTTCTTACGCCCCTCACCGTTTCTCTTACGTCGTTCTGTGAGTCTTCACGGGTTGGTCACCCACCGTTCCTGTGACCTGGGTCACGAAATGAGTCGTTCCGGGCAACCGGTTCGTACTTCCAGTCGTCTTCTAGGTAGCGATTGAGGTGATAAGGGGGAAATGTTCTTGTGACACTTCCCGAGCAAGGGGGAAACGTGACGCAACCTGACGTGACCATCGTCATCGGGGCGTACGAAGCGATGCCGTACCTGGTCAAGTGCCTGGAATCCGTCGAGGACCAGACGATCGGACCGGAACGCATCGAGGTCATCGCCGTCGACGACGGGTCCACGGACGGCACGGGGGAGTATCTGGAGAAGTTCGCCGAGCGCGCGGCCATGTCCGTGACGGTGATCCGGCAGGCCAACTCGGGCGGCCCCAGCGGCCCGCGCAACGTCGGTCTCGGCAAGGCGCGGGGGCGCTACGTCTTCTTCCTGGACGCCGACGACTACTTCGGCCCCGAGGCCCTGGAGCGCATGGTCGCCATGGCCGACGAACAGGGCACGGACGTCGTGCTCGGCAAGGTCGTCGGGGTCAACAGGACGGCTCCGAGGACGATGTGGGGCAAGACCCTGCCCCGTACCGACGTCTTCTCGTCGAACATCAAGTTCACGCTCAGCGCGCAGAAGCTGTTCCGCCGTGACCTGCTCACCCGGCACGGGATGGTCTTCGACGAGTCGCTGAAGACCGGCGAGGACGCGCTGTTCACGATGGAGGCCTACCTGCGCGCCGACGGCGTCTCGGTGATCGCCGACCACGACTGCTACTACCTGGTCGGCCGCGACGACGGCAAGCACGTGACCAAGAGCGGCGGTTACAGCCTGCGCTTCGACTCGGCCCGCGCCCTGATGAACCTCATCGCCGAGTACGTGCCCGCCGGGCCGCGCCGCGACGGTCTGATGGTCCGGCCCTTCCTGATCACCCTGCTCCCGCAGTTCGGCCCGGGTCTGCTGAAGCAGGACGAGAAGGTGCGCGGTCACAAACTCGAACTGGCCAAGCCGCTGATGGACGCCTACTGGAACGAGGGCGTCGCCCGCCGCCTCAAGGTCCACGAGCGGCTGCGGCTGCATCTGGTGGCCCGCGGCCGGGGCGATCTCCTGCTGGACGTGGTGGAGTTCGTCAAGTCGAAGAAGGCCCCGGGGATAGTGCTGGAGTCGCGCGGACACAAGGTCTACCTCGCCTACCCGCACTTCCGCGAACAGAGCGCGGGTGTCCCGGACAGCTGCTACGTCCCGACGACGCGTGAAACGGTCACCATCGAGGGCTTCAAGCCCCGCCCCAAGCCGTTCCGGCGGCTGCGCCGGCTGGCCAGGCGGGTGCTCGGCCCCCGGCGCTGACACCGCGCCTCAGGATCTCCTCCCGGCGGCCGTCGGGCGGACCACCGTCAGGAGGGTCCACCGCGCCGCCGGGAGGGGCCCGCGCCGCGCTACTGGCGGCCCGACTGCAACGCCTTGCGCAGGGGCCGGCCCACCGCGCGCCGCGCCAGCCGGTAGACCGAGCGTCCGGGTGTTCCCGCCGGTCCCTGGGCGAGCCTCGCCGCCTTGGGCGACCGGGTCAGCTCCCGCTGCAACCGGACGTTCTCCGTGGACAGTTCGGTGATACGGCTCTGGAGGAAGCCGAAGCGGGTGGTGAGCGAGGCGATGTCGGCGTCGTTCCAGGGCCGGACACCGGGCGGGAAGGGCAGGGAACGGATGCGCTCCTCGTGGGCCGCGCCCCCGTCGCCGTGCGTGAAGGTGTTCTCCAGGCCGTTGCGGGTCAGGAACCCGGTGAAACGCTCGAAGCGCTCCCGGTGTCCGCGGGTCAGCGCGCCGAAGTCGGCCTCCTCGTACAGCCGGGCCGGATCGAGGTCCGCGGGCAGTTTCGTGATCGGCCGGTGCGGGATGCCGAAGTAGCGGCACAGCTCCAGCGTGCGGGAGTCGCCGCACAGCACCGTCGCGGGCGTGCCGGCGAGCAGCGCCGCGATGTTCCCGTGGATGCGGGAGCCGAACGAGTAGTCGAAGCCGCGCAGATCGTCGATCCAGGTGACCGGATCGATGTAGACGCGGACCTTGTCCTCACGGAACATCGGGTGGTCCGGATGCGTGGGCATCGAGGTCACGGCACTGTTCGGGTCCGACAGGTCGCGCCAGTGCAACTGCCGCGCGTCGCTGAGGTTCTGGCCGATGAAACGCAGATGCGGATAGCGCGCGTGGGCGTTGCGGACGACCGGGTCGAGACCCTGCGACCGCATCGCGGTGTGCGAGCCGTTGACCGCGATGCGGGACTCGGGCCCGAGCGAACCGGCCTTCTCGCGCACGTCGAGCCGGTCGCCGTACATGAACAGGGAGGGGCAGCCGATGACTTCCACGTCGTTGAAGCCCATGTCCCGCAGGTACTTCTCGGTGAACTCGCCGCGCACCCCGATGGACGCGCTGCGGTCGAGCACCGCCGAGACGAACTCCCGGACCGCGGGTTCGATCGGCTTCAGCCGCGCCGGGTCGTAATTCAGCCCGGTCTGCGCGCCGATGCCCGGGACGATCACCGGGATCCTCAACCTGCCGATGAGCCGCGTCAGTCGTCGCAGCTGCGCCTCGAACGAGGGCCGGAACGCGTTGGCCAGCGGGACGACGAACGCGTCGAACTCCTCGTTGATACGGCCCGCGGCGGCCACATCGGTGCGGATGCCGTTGGACACGACCTCGGTGCGCGGGGTCTCGAGAATCTTGTGCGCGGCGTCGCTGAAGATGAGGTTGCCCGAATTGGTGGCGAAGACGTCCTGGTGGAGGGCCTGTTCCACCGGAACGACGTCGTACGGACTCTTGCCCGATCTCAGCAGTATGCGCTTCACGGGGGGAACGGTAGATGACACAGTATTCAACTTAACTTTGCCCTGCCTTTAATTCCCATGAGGAACCCGTACAACCTTTTTCGCGTACACACCTTGTGATCACTCAACTACGCGGCGCCGTCCGTCTGCTGGACCGGCGGGCCGGCCGGCCTCCCCTTCGCGTAGATTGCGGGGCGGGGCACCCGGACCGACGCGAGGGGACACACCGCAGGTGGCAGCGGCAAGGCAGAGCGAGGCGCACGCCGACAGGGACGCCGTGGCGCGGGCCCACAGGATCATCGTCAAGGTGGGCTCCTCGTCGCTCACCACCGCCTCCGGCGGCCTCGACGCGGACCGGGTCGACGCCCTCGTGGACGTCCTCGCCAAAGCCCGTGACGGAGGCGCGAAGGAGATCGTCCTCGTCTCCTCCGGTGCCATCGCCGCCGGTCTGGCGCCGCTCGGGCTGCGCCGCCGGCCCAAGGACCTCGCCCGCCAGCAGGCGGCCGCGAGCGTCGGCCAGGGTCTGCTGATGGCCCGCTACACGGCCTCCTTCGCCCGCTACGGCATCCGCGTCGGACAGGTGCTCCTCACCTCCGACGACACCAGCCGGCGCGCCCACCACCGCAACGCCTCGCGCACCCTGGACAAGCTCCTCGCGATGGGCGCCCTGCCGGTTGTCAACGAGAACGACACGGTGGCCACCGACGAGATCCGCTTCGGCGACAACGACCGTCTCGCCGCCCTCGTCGCCCATCTCGTACGCGCCGACCTGCTGATCCTGCTCTCGGACGTGGACGGGGTCTACGACGGAGACCCCAGCAGGCCCGGCACCTCGCGGATCGCGCACGTGCGTGAGCCCGCCGACCTCGCCGGCGTCGACATCGGCAGCGCGGGCAAGGCGGGCGTCGGAACCGGCGGCATGGTCACCAAGGTCGAAGCGGCCAGGATCGCCGCCGCGGCCGGCATCCCGGTGGTGCTGACCAGCGCGGTCCATGCCGCCGACGCCTTCGCGGGCCGGGACACCGGCACCTTCTTCCACGCCACCGGCAAGCGGTCGGCCGACCGCCTGCTGTGGCTCCAGCACGCCTCCACACCGCAGGGCGCCCTCACCCTGGACGACGGAGCCGTGCGCGCGGTCGTCGAGCGGCGCACCTCGCTGCTGCCCGCCGGCATCGCGGGCGTCGAGGGCGAGTTCACCGCGGGTGACCCGGTCGAACTGCGCGACGGCACGGGCCGGGCCGTCGCCCGCGGGCTGGTGAACTTCGACGCCAAGGAGATCCCCCAGCTGATCGGCCGCTCCACCCGCGAGCTGGCCCGCGAGCTGGGCCCCGCGTACGAGCGCGAGGTCGTGCACCGCGACGACCTCGTCCTGCTGAACCCGTAGGACCCGCGCCCGGTCCCACGTCCCGGGCCGCCGGTGGATGTCACGGTGGCCCCATCCGCCCGCCGCCGGTTCCGGTGTCCCGGGCGCACCGCCGAGACGGCTGTCCGGTACACCCGTAAACGGCCGAATCCGCCGCCCCCAGCGGTGGACGTTCCGTAAAACCGCCACACGGCGGCTTCTCACCTGCTCAACTTTGTGGCAGGGAGAGTCCGGGATTCGGTACGACCATCGGGTAAAGGAGGCCGTCGTGAGACGAGTACGCCCTGGGGCGGCGACGTCCCGCGGTGGCCCCGCCTCCCGTGCGATGGGCGAGGAGCGGGCCCTGACCAGCGTCGCGGCCGGCGACACCTACGAGGGCGAGCAGCCGGCCGACCAGCCCCGGCTGTGGCACGTCACGCTGAGCGTGTCCGGCGGCGAGGCCCCGCTGACCGAGGTACGGCGCGGTCTCGAACAGCTCGCCCACGACCACCCCTTCCTCCTGACCAGCAGGTACGCCAACGACCACGCGGAGATCCGCTACTGGGAGGAGGCCCGCGACCTGCACGACGCGGCGGCCGTCGCGCTGCGCCTGTGGGGCGAGCACCGCCAGACCGCCAAACTCCCGCCCTGGGAGATCGTCGGCCTGGAGGTCATCGACCGCGAGACGTACCACCAGCGGATCGCCGAGGGCTACGGACCGCTGCCCGCCACACCGGTGGGAGTTCACCCCTTTTGAGCCTGTCTCGCCGAATGGGACAAGCACGGAACAGGCCCGCCGGGCGCACTACCCTTCCCCCATGACCACGCTCTCGCCGTACGACTCCATGTCCCCGGTGGCCCAGGCCGCCTATCGCGCGAAGTCCGCCGCCGCCGACCTGGCGCCTCTGCCGCGGGCCGAGAAGGACGACGCGCTGCTCGCGATCGCGGACGCGCTGGAAGTCCGTACGAGCGAAATCGTCGCCGCCAACGCCAGGGACATCGCCAAGGCCCACGAGGCCGGGACCAGCGAGAGCGTCATCGACCGGCTCACGCTCACCCCCGAGCGCGTGCGCGCCATCGCCTCCGACGTCCGTGACGTTGTGGCGCTGCCCGACCCGGTCGGCGAGGTCGTCCGCGGCTCGACCCTCCCGAACGGCATCGACCTGCGCCAGGTCCGCGTCCCCCTCGGCGTCGTCGGCATCATCTATGAGGCCCGCCCGAACGTCACCGTCGACGCGGCCGCCCTGTGCCTGAAGTCCGGCAACGCGGTCCTGCTGCGCGGCTCGTCCTCCGCCTACGAGTCGAACACGGCCCTCGTGCGGGTCCTGCGCGACGCCGTGGGCGGTGCCGGGCTGCCCGCCGACGCCATCCAGCTCGTGCCCGGCGAGGGCCGCGAATCGGTCCGTGAGCTGATGCGCGCCCGCGGCCTGGTCGACGTCCTCATCCCGCGCGGCGGCGCGTCTTTGATCCGTACCGTCGTCCAGGAGTCCATCGTCCCGGTCATCGAGACCGGCACCGGGAACTGCCATGTGTACGTCGACGCCCAGGCGGACCTCGACATGGCCGTCGACATCCTGATCAACTCCAAGGCTCAGCGCCCCAGCGTCTGCAACTCGGCCGAGACCCTCCTGGTCCACCAGGACATCGCCGCGGAGTTCCTGCCCCGCGCCCTGGACGCCCTCGCGGACGCCGGGGTCACCGTGCACGCCGACGAGCGCGTCCTCGCCTACGCCAAGGGCTCCAAGGCCACCGTCGTGGAGGCCACGGCGGAGGACTGGGACACGGAGTACCTGTCCTACGACATCGCTGCGGGTGTCGTGGACTCGCTCGACAAGGCCGTGTCGCACATCCGGCTGTGGAGTTCCGGCCACACCGAGGCCATCGTCACCACCTCGCAGCAGGCCGCCCGCCGCTTCACCCAGCTGGTCGACTCCACGACCGTCGCCGTCAACGCCTCGACCCGCTTCACCGACGGCGGCCAGTTCGGCTTCGGCGCCGAGATCGGCATCTCCACGCAGAAGCTTCACGCGCGCGGCCCGATGGGACTGCCGGAGCTGACGAGCACCAAGTACATCGTCACGGGCGACGGCCACATCCGCCGCTGAGACACCGGCGGGGGCGCGGGGCGGCCCCGCACGCCCTCGAACCCGGAAGCGCGCCCGTACGGGCGCCCTGGGGCGTGCCTGGGGGTGCGCCGGGCGTGCGGGCGGCGCGGTGCGTGGGCGCCGGGGCGCGCGGCGGACGGTTCACGGCCCGCGGTCCACTCGGGCGCGGTCTCCTCGGGCAGACGAATTTCCGTACCGTCTGCCCAAATTGACCCCTCAGGTCTACTCTGGATGCGTGCCGGAGGACGTGGGGGGCACGCCGTTCCCTGACGGCTGGGAGCCCGACGACGACCACGACCGCGGGGGCGCGGACGAAGAGTTCGCCTCCGTGGTCTTCGACGAGGACTTCGTACGGGCGGCGGCGTTCCATGAACCGACCGCCGTCGAGAGGCTGCTCGCGGCCGCCCAGGCCCGCGCCGAGGCGTCGGAGGCCGAGGCGCGCCGGGCGCACGCCCGAGGCGCCCGCGGCGACGACGAACGCTACGAGGACGGCTTCGGTCCCGACTTCGCCCACGATCCCGACCTGGACGACCCGGACGACTCCGAGGTCCTGGAGGGCCGCGACGGCTTCCCCGGAACGTACGGCAGGCCCCACGGCAAGCAGATCCGCTGGCACCGTCCGGTGGCCTGGATCCTCGCTCTCGTCATGGGCATCGGCATGGTCGCCCTCGCCTTCACGGCGGTCTACCGAGGCGCTTCCTCCGGCAGCCAGGGCCAGGTCCCCTCACCCGCCTCCTCCGGCCTCGAACAGGGCCAGGAGAAGGTCACCGGCCCGGGTCCCTCCACCTCCGCGACCCTTTCCCGGCCGGCGGTGTCGGCGGTGCCGCGAACACCCTGACGCCGGTCTTCCCGCCGAGGCGCCTGCATTCGTCGCACAGCGTGACCGTCCTGGTGCGAACCTGTCAGAACTTGTCGCGCACCACAGCGTTTACCTGAGCCCCCGGAGACCTACTCTGAATGTATGGGCGGGACTGGAGACCCACCTGAGGGGACACCCGAGGGTGCTCCCGCCGGTGGCGAGGACGAGTACCGATCCGTCGTCTTCGACGAGTCGTTCGTCCGCGCTGCCCGCCTCCAGGAGTTCTCGGCCCAGGAACGGATGGCCGACCACAGCCCGGCCGTACGCCGGCGCCCGCCGCTGCAACGCGGACTGTCCCGGCAGGCCCTGATCCTCGTCCTGCTGATAGCCATGGCCTTCGGCACCGCGATCTACATGGGCGTGCGCCACCCGTACCCGACCACCGTCACCCAGCCGGCCGAGCCGCTGCGGATGACGGTGATCCCGCTCGCTCCGCAGACCGCCGTCCCCGGCACCAGCAGCACCGACCAGCTGTACAGCGACAGCCCCGCCGCCCAGTTCCGCATCGGTGCCGACGGCATCACGATGCCCGCCGTGCGGCGCACCGCGCACTTCTCCGACAGCCAGGTCGTCACCGCCCTGACCACCGCCAAGGACTACCTCGTCGAGTCGTCCCTCGACCCGAGCGTCCTGACCGGAGGCGCCACCCGGCCCGTACGGATCCTGCTCGACCCGCGGCAGCTCGACCAGTTCGACCAGAGCCTCGACCACCCGGCCGCCGACGGACGGCACGCCTCGACCGGCTGGCTGATCCGCTTCGACGCGGCCCGCACGCAGCTCGCCGACAAGGGGATCCGGGTGCAGGGCACGCTCCAGGCCGCCGAGTCCGACGCGAATACCCTGGAGGTCGTCGCCGACCACACCTTCGTCTACGCGCTCAAGCCGACGGGTGCGAACGCCCGGGCCAAGGCCTCCCTGTTCACCGTCCGGCGCGAGCTGACCTTCCGCTTCGACCGCGACGACCTGCGCCTGCACCAGGCCGAACTGGTCGTGTCCTACGTCCAGGCCGGCCCGCTCGCCTGCTCCGACGACTCGGTGAGCCGGCTGCGACCGCTGCTCGCGGGTGAGACGGCCAAGGCGGGCGGTCCGGCCGGCACCGACCCGTACGCCACCGGCAGCGCCACCGCCGTGTGCGGTTCGCTGGCCCGGAGCGCGCAGCCGAAGGTGTAGCCGGACCGCCGACGGGCGCCGGCTGGCCGCCCGCCGTCGGTCCAAGGCGGTGCTGTGCGGCGGTTTCGGCCGATCCCGGGAGTGCTTGTCCGGGAGTTCTCAGCCGGCGCCGCCCGGCGGTTCGACCGGTTCCGGACGGCACCACCTCGCTGGGCGATCAGTCCCGGCCGTCGGTGTCCTCGTCACCGGAGCGGTCCTCACGCGGCGCCTGCCCGGTGCCGGTGTCGGTGGCGGTGCCCCCGGCATCCGCGCCCGCCGTGTCGGCCGCGCCGTCCTTGGGCGTGCCGGCCGCGAAGCCGCCGAAGCCACGCCGTACCCGGCCCCCGAGGTCGCCCGCGCCGCCCGCGATGTCGCTGACCAGCTTCATGAGCGGGTCCTTCGAGTTCTTCACGTCGCTCGCGTAGCTGGCCGCCGACTGCCGGAAGGAGTCCGACACCGAGGTGTCCTTGTCCGCGTCGCGCCGCGGGTAGTGGCCGTCCATGATCCGCTGGTAGTCGCGGGACTCGGACCACTTCTTCAGCTCGGCCGCGCGGACCGCGGTGAAGGGGTGCGTGCGCGGCAGCACGTTCAGGATCTTGAGCACGGAGTCCCGCAGGTCGCCCGCCGACTCGTACTCCTCCGCCTGCGCCAGGAACGCGTCCACGTTCATCTCGTGCAGATGATTACCGCCCGCGATCTTCATCAGGCCGCGCATCGAGGCCCGCAGATCCTGGCCGACCAGGAGACCGGCACGGTCCGCGGACAGCTCCGACTTGCGGAACCACTCGCGCAGCGCGGTCACGATCGCCATGATCGCGAGGTTCCCCAGCGGGATCCAGGCGACCCGGACCGCGAGGTTGGTGAGGAACAGCAGGATCGTGCGGTAGACGGCGTGACCGGACAGCGCGTGGCCGACCTCGTGGCCGACGACCGCCCGCATCTCCTCCTCGTCCAGCAGCTCGACGAGTCCGGTCGTCACCACGATGATCGGATCGTCCAGCCCGATGCACATCGCGTTCGGCTGCGGGTCCTGGTTCACGTACATCGGCGGGACCTTCTCGAGGTCCAGGATGTAACAGGCGTCCCGCAGCATCTCGTTGAGGTGCGCGAACTGGGCGTCCGAGACTCGCACCGAGTCGGACAGGAAGAGGAGCCGCAGGCTGCGCTCGGGCAGCAGACCGCTCAGTGCCTTGAAGACCGTGTCGAAGCCGCTGAGCTTGCGCAGGGCCACCAGGGCCGAGCGGTCCGCCGGGTGTTCGTAGGCCCGCGAGGAGATCCCCTCGAAGCGCCTGCGCTGCCTGCTCGGCACCTTCTCGTGCCCGTTCCGCCCGTGGTCGTCGTCGGACATGTGTTCCCCCATGTGCGTCTGAGTGCCCTATGTGCCCCCAAGGCAGTGTCCAGCCTAGGCGGAGATACCGTTGACGGGCAGTACAGAGAAGGAGTCGTACGACATGGAGCACATCCCCGCAGCCGCGTGGTTCACGGAAGCCGCAGCGGCGGCAGACAAGCAGGGTCCGGGCAATCTGCTCCGCGTCGTGCTGATCGTCATGGTCATCGGCGTGGTCCTGGCAGCCTGGTTCCTGCTGCGCGGGTACAAGCGCGACGACTGACGGCCGACGGGCAGCGGCGGGAGCGCAAACGGGTCCGGCCGGCGGCCGAGGGCCGGAGTGCCAACGGGGTCGGCGGGCGGCTGACGCCTCGAGTACCAATGGGGTCGGCAGGCCTGACCGCCTGAGCGCCGTACCCAACGGCGGAGTCGGCGTGTTCGTGGCGTAGGCGCCCGCATACGATGGGCCGACATCTTCATCCCACCCTCCCCACCTCTCGATTCCGGTCGAGCGGGGGGACCCTCATCGGATAGGTCCTGCCGAGATGAGCTTCCAGCACACCGCCGCACAGTTGGCCACCGTCGTCGCCGAGGGCGAGAACGGCGGCAACCACGAGAGCCTCAGCCCGTACCTGACCGGCGGCGGGGCCCTGTTCATCCTGCTTCTGCTGCTGTGGATCACCACGCGCTTCAACCGCGACCGCTGAGCCCGCGGGCCCGCTCGGGGCCCCTGTCTGCCGGAGCCCGTCGGCCGGGCCGGTAGGGTCTGCACGCATGGGAGAGCAGGACATGCCTACCGGTCCGGCGAGTGACACGGACAGCGGCGCCGCAGGCGCCGCCTCGGGCGGCCCGAGTGGAACGGCCGGCGGTGGCTCGAAGCGCCCGGCGGCCGGTCCGGGAGGCGGCCCCTCGAATCAGGGCAAGCGCCGGCTCGGCGTCATGGGCGGCACCTTCGACCCGATCCACCACGGGCACCTGGTCGCGGCCAGCGAGGTCGTCGCGCAGTTCCACCTCGACGAGGTGGTGTTCGTGCCGACCGGGCAGCCGTGGCAGAAGAGCGACCGCACGGTCACCCCGGCCGAGGACCGCTACCTGATGACGGTCATCGCGACCGCCGAGAACCCCCAGTTCTCGGTGAGCCGGATCGACATCGACCGCGGCGGCCCGACCTACACGACGGACACCCTGCGCGACCTGCGCGCGCTCAACCCCGACGCGGACCTCTTCTTCATCACCGGTGCGGACGCACTGGGCCAGATCCTCACCTGGCGCTACACGGAAGAACTGTTCTCCCTCGCGCACTTCATCGGGGTCACCCGGCCCGGTCACACCCTGACCGACCCGGGACTACCGGAGGGCGGTGTCTCGCTGGTCGAGGTTCCCGCGCTCGCCATCTCGTCCACAGACTGCCGTGCGAGAGTCGCCAAGGGCGACCCCGTCTGGTATCTGGTTCCGGACGGTGTGGTGCGCTACATCGACAAGCGTGAGCTGTACCGCGGCCAGTGAGCCGAGAGGGGCACCCGGTGAACGACCGATACGACGGATACGCGGGCGGCGACCAGCAGTACGAACTCGTCGGCTACGACGAGTACGGGCAGCCGGTGTACCGGCCGGTCCCGCAGCAGCCCGCCCAGGGGTACGACGGTTACGACGCCCGGCAGCAGCAGGGCTACGGCTACGACCCCTACGCGACGGGCCGTCAGGAACCCGTCCAGCCCTACGACACGGGCCGCCAGCCGCCTGTGTCGTCCTATGACACCGGTCAGCACGAAACGGTGTCGCCCTATGACACCGGTCGGCAGGAGACCGTGTCGCCCTATGACACCGGCCGTCAGTCGCCTGTGTCGCCCTACGACACAGGTCAGCAGCCGTCCGTCTCCTCGTACGACTCCTTCGACCCGTTCGGCACCGGTGCGCCCCGGGGCGGCGGGACCGGCGCCACGCAGGCGCCGTACGACGCCTACGGGCGGAGCGCCGACACTGCGGGCGCCGCGAGCACCGGCCGGCAGCCCCGGGTCGCCGAGCAGACCGCCCGCATCCCGCAGCAGGCCGGGCCGGCGGAGGACGACGCGCCCAGGAGCGACCGCGACTACGGCACCGAGCAGTTCGCCTTCGTCGAGGACCAGGAGGCCGAGTCCGAGGATGTCATCGACTGGCTGAAGTTCACCGAGAACCGCACCGAGCGCCGCGAGGAGGCCAAGCGCCGCGCCCGCAGCCGGATCGTCGCCCTGGTCGTGGTCGCGGCCCTGGTCGTGGCCGGTGGCGCGGGATACCTCTGGTACTCGGGCAGGCTGCCCGGTACCGCCTCGGCCGCCAAGCCGGGCACCTCGACGCCCGTCGCCGCGCAGAAGCGCGACGTGATCGTCGTCCATCTGCACAACACGAAGGGCGGCGGCACCTCCACCGCCCTGCTCGTGGACAACACCACCACCCAGCGCGGCACCACCGTCCTGCTGCCCAACTCCCTCGCCCTGACGGACGACGACGGCTCGACGACGACGCTCGCCAAGTCCGTCGACAACGACGGCTCCTCCGGTACGCGGGACGCGCTCGACACCGTGCTGGGCACCAACATCCAGGGCACCTGGCGGCTCGACACCCCCTACCTGAACAACCTCGTCGAACTCGTCGGCAACATCGAGGTCACCACCGATACCGACGTGCCGGACCCCGCCTCCAAGAAGAAGGGCGACCCCCCGCTCGTCAAGAAGGGCGCGGACCAGACCCTCAGCGGCAAGACGGCCGTGGCCTACGCCACCTACCGGGCCGCGGGCGAGGCCCAGAACGCGCAGCTGGAGCGGTTCGGACAGGTCATGCAGGGGGTCATGCGCAAGCTGTCCTCGGACAAGCAGGCCGCGACCACCACCGTGCAGACCCTGGCCCAGATCCTCGACCCGTCCCTGACCGACCAGGACCTCGGCGCCTTCCTCGCCAAGCTCGCCGACCTCGCCAAGGGCGGCGACTACAAGACCGCGCTGCTGCCCGTGCAGCAGGACGGCACCCTGAACGCCAACACCTCCAGCGGTGTCATCAAGGACGTCCTGGGCGGCACGGCGAAGAGCCCCGACGCCGGCTCCGCGGTCCGTGTCGGCATCGAGAACGCCACCGGCGTGAAGGCGGCCACCGGGCAGGCCCGTGTCGTCCTGGTCAACGGCGGCTACACGTTCCTGGACTCCGGTTCCTCCTCCACCGTCCAGAGCGTGTCCCGGATCACCTACGGAGACGCCGCCAGGAAGGCGGACGCCGTCGAGGTCGCCAAGACCCTGGGGCTGCCCACCAGCAGCGTGAAGAAGGGCAAGGCCACCGGCAACGCGGACGTGTCCGTCGTCCTCGGCCAGGACTACAAGATCACCAGCGGCTCGAAGGGGTGACCCTCGGGTGACCGGCATCACGCCCCGGGGGAGAGCCCCGGGGCGTGGCCGGAGAAACGCGTGGGGTGTCCTCGGCGGTCCGTGAGACCCTTGACTCGTAACCGACCGCCGACGGAAAGCCGCGTAGTGACCGCCACGGACCGCTCCATCGAGCTCATCAAGACCGCCGCACAGGCGGCCGCCGACAAGCTCGCGCACGACATCATCGCCTACGACGTCAGCGATGTTCTCTCCATCACCGACGCCTTCCTGCTGGCGTCCGCGCCCAACGACCGCCAGGTCAAGTCGATCGTCGACGAGATCGAGGAGCGCCTGAGCAAGGAGCTCGGCGCCAAGCCGGTGCGCCGCGAGGGCGACCGCGAGGCACGCTGGGTGCTGCTCGACTACATCGACATCGTGGTGCACGTCCAGCACAGCGAGGAGCGCGTCTTCTACGCCCTGGAGCGGCTGTGGAAGGACTGCCCCGAGCTGGACCTGCCCGACGAGGCCAAGGCGACCCGGGGCAAGGCCGCCGAACACGCCAAGTTCCAGGCCGAGGAGGACTCCGCCGACATGGGGGAGCTGCGGTGAGCGCCGAGGCCCGCGGGGCCGCGGCCACCGACGGGAAGCCGGGCAGGGGCCGCCGCGTCATCCTGTGGCGGCACGGCCAGACCTCCTGGAACGTGGACCGCCGCTTCCAGGGGTCGACCGATGTCGAGCTGACCGAGACGGGCATCGGGCAGGCCCGTCGCGCCGCCCGGCTGCTCGCCTCGCTGAAGCCCGACGCCGTCGTGGCCTCGGACCTCAAGCGTGCCGCCGCCACGGCCGCCGAGCTGGCCGCTCTCACCGACCTCGACGTCACCCACGACGAGGGCCTGCGCGAGACCTACGCGGGCGTCTGGCAGGGGCTGACGCACGAGGAGATCATCGCCCGCCACGGCGAGCAGTACGCCGCGTGGAAGCGCGGTGAGCCGGTGCGGCGAGGCGGGGGCGAACTGGAGACCGAGGTCGCCGACCGCGCCGCCCCCGTGGTGCTGCGGCACGTGGACAAGCTCCCGGACGACGGCACCCTCGTCGTCGTCAGCCACGGCGGCACGATCCGCACCACCATCGGCCGTCTGCTCGGCCTGGAGTCCCGGCACTGGGAGAGCCTCGGGGGTCTGTCCAACTGCTGCTGGTCCGTCCTCGGCGAGGGCGCCCGCGGCTGGCGGCTCCTGGAGCACAACGCCGGCACGCTGCCCGAGCCGGTCCTCGGCGACGACGACTGAGACGCGCCGGACGGCCCTCCGTCCGGTCGTGCGGACCCGGCGGGACCGGATTTCACTTTCCGGCTGGTCGCAGGCTAAAGTTCTTCTTGTTCAGCCCGCAGGGCGGGAAGAACACAAGGGGCTATAGCTCAGTTGGTAGAGCGCCTGCATGGCATGCAGGAGGTCAGGAGTTCAATTCTCCTTAGCTCCACAGACCGAACCTCTCCGGAGTTGTCGGACAGAGTGATGAAAGATCCCGTTCCCGTCAGGGAGCGGGATTTTTCTTTGTTCATCCGCGAGTTGGGACCTCGTCTCCGAAGAACGCGTCGCGGCGGGCGCAGTTGGCGGGCGAAGCCGGCGGCCGGACGTCGGAGCCCGCGTCGTGGACCCCCGCCGGAGGCGCCGCTCGGGCGGCGACTGCCGCACCGTCCGGGATCGCGCCCGTCCCGGCCCATGGGTGCCGTGGTCTTCGGCACACTCTTCTCGAAACTGCTTGAGTCACTTGGGGCCCCTGGGGCGTATACCTCTGCGGACGCGCTCCCGGCGTGCTCGCATGCGCCGCCCGCTACAGCCCCGCTGGGTGCTCGTGTCCGGACTGGTACGCAGGCGTCGCTGACCGTATTGCTCCGGCCGTGGCAGAATCAAACGGCCGGAAGGGGGCGCGGCCCGACGGGAGGGAGTAGCGATGCCTGCCAGCATCCTCGAGGAGGTCCACGATCTCCTCGAAGTGGCACTGAACCGTAAGAAAGCCACCCTCCTCGACTGCCCTTCCTGCGGATCGGTCCACGTTGCCCAGGTTCTCGGTGACAACGGTGGAATCTCCTACGTGTGCACGGCCTGCGGCCACAGCTGGAGCTGATTGATGGGTGCGCACAGGCGGAAATGCGATTGGTGCGGCAGTGGTACGCCGATCGTCCGCGACATGGAGCCGGTCAACCACGACTATCAGTACTGGTGCGAGGAATGCGCGCGGGCGCTGATCATAAAAGGCGACCCGATCGAGACGTACCGGGAGCTCGAGGGCGAGCCGATCTACGCACGGCTCCTCGACGAGCACTGCACCCTCAAGCGCTTCTACTCGTTCGCCACGGCCTGACCTCAGGGCCCCGCGACCCCTGGGGGGATGTCCGCCCCGCCCCCGGGGCTGTCCGGCGCAGGGGCCGTCAGCGCGCGTACGGGCGGCGCCTGAGCCGTCGTCGCACTCGCGCGCCGAACGGGCCGCCGTGAGGCCCTTGAAGCCCGCCAGGAGTCGCGTGGACGCCCGGGGGGCATCTCCTTGGCCTCCTTGGCCGTGTGTCGCCCCCGGCTCCCGCGCCGGCGTCTCCCGAGCCCCGTTCGGCCCAGCAGTCCTCTCGGGGCGGGCGGACACCGCGCACGCCAGAGCCGGGAAAATGTGACATGGGGCCCGAATCGGTACACACGGGAAACGATTTGGTGGTTCACCTGCGGAACCGTGTAATGTTGGCGTCGCCGCCGGGGAAACCGGGCGACACGGTGAGAACGCGGTTCGACCGCGTGGTCACGAGGGGCTATAGCTCAGTTGGTAGAGCGCCTGCATGGCATGCAGGAGGTCAGGAGTTCAATTCTCCTTAGCTCCACAGACGTTGAAAGCGGATCACCCGATCAGGGTGGTCCGCTTCTTCGTTCTCCCGTTTCCCGCGCAACGGCCTCCGGCCGGAGCCCGGAACGTTCCGAAGGCGGGCCACCGGTTCCTGGTGGCCCGCTTCCTCGTGTCAGCGGCCGCTGCCGAGCGCGCGGCGCCCACGCCCCTGGGAGAGGACCGGCAGGTTGCGCGACGGGGCCGAGCCCCTGGTGTCCTCCTCGATGCGCAGGGCCAGCGCCGGGCAGCGGCGCACCGCGCGCAGGGCCTTCGCCTCGGCGAACTGGGGTACCGGGGCCTGCGCGACGGTCGGGAAGCCGTCGGCGCCCAGTTCGAAGACCTCGGGAAGGAGATCGGCGCACAGGCCGTGCCCGCGGCACAGCGTCCAGTCGACGAAGATCTTCTGGCGGCTGGAGCCCGTGTCCTGCTCGCCCGGGCCGGTCAGGACGCCCATGGGCACCCGGCCGTCCTCGAAGAGCGGCAGAACGCCCTCCACGGGCCTTCCGCAGCCGTTTCCGAGGACATGCGCGGCCAGGTCGTCCGTGAAGGCCTTCAGGGTCGACTCGATGAACATCGCCGAACCGTCGGGGTGGGAGCAGGCGCCGCGCCGCTTCACGGACTTGGCGACCTGCTTCACGGCCTCCAGCGCGGCGGGGCCGCCGCCGTTGAGGATGTCCGCCAGGCCGCGCGCCGCGGCGGGCAGGCCGAGATAACAGGGGCCGCACTGTCCCGCGCTCTCGTCGGCCAGCCACTGCGCCACGCGCAGCGACTCTCCTAGAGGGCAGGTCTGCTGGGTGATGGGGAGGATCGCGCCGGCACCGAGCGAGCCGCCCACCGCGGCCAGGGAGTCCCGCGAGACGATCGCTTCGTTGACCGTCGCCGCGTCCAGCCACTTGCCGTGGTAGCCGCCGGTCAGCACGCCCTGGGGCATCTCCGGGGCGCCGGCCAACTGGAGCACGTAGCGCAGGGGTACGCCGGTGGGGACCTCGATCACCATGGGGCGCGCGACCGCGCCCGAGACGGTGAGCAGGACGGTGCCGGGCTCGTCGTACAGGCCCGTGTTGCGGTAGCGGTCGGGGCCGATGCGGGCGGCGATGGCCAGCTGGGCGAACGTCTCGGCGTTCGACAGGAGGGTGGGCGCGCCCCCGACGCCCACCTGGGACGCGCTGACCTTGCGGCCGGGCGGCACCGCCGGGCCGCCGTCGATCGAGCGGATCAGCGACGCGGCCGCGCCGGTCACCATGCGCACGGGATTGCGCTGCACGCGCGCGCGAAGCGGCGATCCCCTGCGGTTGCTCAGACCCCGCTCGGCCAGCGCGGCTTCCATGGAGCGCTGCGTGGACTCGCGGGTCACACCGATCACGAGCGTGCGGGCGCCCATGGCCTCCGCGACCAGGAGGGCGCCGTCGAGGATGAGGTGCGGGGCACGGTTGATGAGCACCGTGTCCTTGCGGCAGGCCGGTTCGTCCTCGCTTCCGTTGACGACCACCACCGGGCGGATGCCCTTCTTGATGGCCGATTCGGCCACCGAGCGCAGCTTCTTGCCAAACGGGAAGCCCGCCCCGCCACGGCCCTTCAGGTTGATGTCCTCGGCGAGGCTCGCGAGCTCCTCCCCGCCCAGGGGTTCGAGCGGCCCATGCACCTTGAGGTGCATGGGCAGATCAAGACGTTCAACCAGGTCGAAACCCGACGTGAGCTGCGGAAGTCCGACTACGCGGACCTCCGGGACGTCGGGCAGGGCCTCGTTCACTTAAAGCCTCCGGAAGGGGCATTCCATGATTCACCGGAGCCAGGAGCGTCGAAGGCGCCCGGCAGTACGTCAGTCGTGGGACCGCTGTCGTACGTGTCGTTGGTGTTGTACGTGCGGTAGGACGCGTTCGTCTCACCGGTGTTGTACACATCACTCGTGCCGTAGCCGCCGGCGGGCGGATTGCCATAGACCGGGGCGGTGTATCCGGTGTCGTTGAGCGGGTCGTACGCCGATGCCGGGGCCTCGCCGACGGGGCCGCCCGTGGGGACGGGCCAGCTGGTCTGCGCACCGCCGTTGCCGACGCGGGGAAACGTCTCGGTGGGCTGGGCGTTGACGGGCATCTGGAACTGCTGGGTCCCCGGGGCCGCGGGGCTGCCGCCGGACGGTGCCACGGTCCGGTAGGCCGCCGCGAAGCCGGCCGTCTCCGCGGGGTCGGGCGCGCCGCCGAACAGCGGGGACGAGGATTCCTTGCGCTGGGACGGGACACCGTCACCGCCGGAGGAACGCTGGGCGGAGCGCCCCGCCGAACCCGGCTGCGGCGACTCCATCGCGGCGGCGCGGGAGGCGTCGAGGTCCTCGCGGAACCCGCGGGCGTTGCCGCCGCCGATGAGCGCCAGGACCCTCGCCGCGACCTTGTGCTTGAAGGGGGCGGGCGAGGTCCTCAGGGCCAGGGCTCCCATGACCGCGAGCAGGCACAGGCTGTAGAGGATCGTGAAGACCGGCTTCGCTGCGCGACCCGCGTAGAGGCCGTGGACCAGCGCGGCGCACCACGCCGGGTAGGCCAGCTGGTGCATCGCGCGCCAGCGCGCCGCGACCGGGGCCGGCGAGGCGAAGGCGCTGCGCAGGGCACCGGTGACGGCGGTGAAGATCATGAGCAGACCGGCCAGGGAACCGAGTCCGATGAGCCCGGCGATGCCCGTGAAGCCGAGGCTGAAGGGGATGAGGGCGGAGAGCAGGCTCGTGTGGTCGAGCGCGATCTTCACCGTAATGTGCAGCAGCAGGAAGGCGACCGAGGAGACGGCGGTCGTCCGGTGCACGGCCTGGGCCACCAGCCGCTGGCGGGTGTCAAGGAAGATCCGGTCGGTCGCGACCAGTCCCCAGATCACCGAACAGGACAGGGAGACCAGCGAGAGGACGCCGGCGCCGAAGTTCAGGAAGTCCTGGACTGCGCTGCCTCCCACCAGCACGATCACGGGTATGAGGACCAGGACGACAGCTGTGGCGGCCCCGTAGGCCGAACGGCCCACCCGGGGAAGCGAGCTGTTGTTGCGGCGAGGGTTCATGAGGGGTACTCCCTACGGTTCGGGGAAGCGGTCCCGAAGGCGCACTCTAGGTCGAGAAATGGCGCCGAGCTCCACGTTTGAGTTATTGCGTTGTTACCAAAGGGCAATGAGGTCTTTGTGTTGTCCGCAAGCGTCCGTTAAGCGAAGTAAAATTTGAACATCGGTCAACGTTTTTTGTGGGTGCCGAGAGGCGTGCGGGGTATCAGAGGTGCCCGCGAGCTCGTCGTGGCCCGCGCGGGCGCTGCGGTACCCTGACGCCATGCGTGCCGTACGCCTTCTGCTTAGCGAGCCGCGCTGATCAGTCCCGACCGCTGACGCATCGTGGTCGGCATCAGCGCGGCGTCCCCTCCTGTGCGAGGGGTTTTTTCATTTCTGCTGGCAGAGACGATCGATGGAGCTTTGAGGACATGAGCGAGACGAACACCGCTGCCGCCACCGCCGAGTCGGCCGCGCCGCACCGCTACACGGCCGCTCTGGCGGCCGACATCGAGGCACGCTGGCAGGACTTCTGGGACGCCGAGGGCACGTACGAGGCTCCGAACCCCACCGGCGACCTGGCCGGGGATCCCGAGCTGGCCGCCCGGCCCGAGAAGTTCATCATGGACATGTTCCCGTACCCCTCGGGTGCGGGTCTGCACGTGGGGCACCCCCTGGGCTACATCGCCACCGATGTATACGCCCGGTTCCAGCGGATGACGGGCCACAACGTCCTGCACACCCTGGGCTTCGACGCCTTCGGTCTGCCCGCCGAGCAGTACGCGGTGCAGACCGGCACGCACCCGCGCGTGTCCACCGAGGCCAACATGGAGAACATGAAGGTCCAGCTGCGCGCGCTGGGCCTGGGCCACGACAAGCGCCGGTCGTTCGCCACGATCGACCCCGAGTACTACAAGTGGACCCAGTGGATCTTCCTGCAGATCTTCAACTCCTGGTACGACGACGAGGCCGCGAAGGCCCGTCCGATCTCCGCCCTGGTCGCCCAGTTCGAGAGCGGTGAGCGTGGCGTCCCCGCCGTCGGCGGCACCACGCGCGCGTGGAACGAGCTGAGCGCCACCGAGCGTGCCGACGTCCTGAGCGGCTACCGCCTGGCGTACGCCTCCGACGCACCGGTCAACTGGTGCCCCGGCCTGGGCACCGTCCTGGCCAACGAGGAGGTCACCTCCGACGGCCGTTCCGAGCGCGGCAACTTCCCCGTCTTCAAGGCCAAGCTGCGCCAGTGGAACATGCGCATCACCGCCTACGCGGACCGCCTGCTGGACGACCTGGACGCGCTGGACTGGCCCGAGGCCATCAAGCTCCAGCAGCGCAACTGGATCGGCCGCTCCGAGGGCGCCCGGGTCGACTTCCCGATCGACGGCGAAGCGATCACGGTCTTCACCACCCGCCAGGACACCCTGTTCGGGGCCACCTACATGGTGCTGGCGCCGGAACACCCGCTGGTCGAGAAGTTCACCCCGGCCGCCTGGCCCGAGGGCACCCACGACGTGTGGACCGGCGGTCACGCGACCCCCGCCGAGGCCGTCGCCGCCTACCGCGCGCAGGCCGCCTCGAAGTCCGACGTCGAGCGCCAGGCCGAGGCCAAGGACAAGACCGGTGTCTTCACCGGCACGTTCGCCACCAACCCGGTCAACGGCGAGAAGGTCCCGGTCTTCATCGCCGACTACGTGCTGATGGGCTACGGCACCGGCGCGATCATGGCCGTCCCGGCGCACGACAGCCGCGACTTCGCGTTCGCGCGCGCCTTCGAGCTGCCCATGCGCTGTGTGGTCGAGCCCTCGGACGACCGCGGCACCGACGCCTCCGCCTGGGACGACGCCTTCGCCTCGTACGACGCGAACATCGTCAACTCCGCCGGCGACGGCATCTCCCTGGACGGTCTGGGCGTCGTCGACGCCAAGGCGCGCATCACGGAATGGCTGGAGCGCCGGGGCATCGGCGAGGGCACCGTCAACTTCCGTCTGCGCGACTGGCTGTTCAGCCGCCAGCGCTACTGGGGCGAGCCCTTCCCGATCGTCTACGACGAGGACGGCGTCGCCCACTCGCTGCCCGAGTCGATGCTGCCGCTGGAGCTGCCGGAGGTCGAGGACTACTCGCCGCGCACCTTCGACCCGGACGACGCGCACACGTCCCCCGAGACCCCGCTGTCCCGCAACGACGACTGGGTCCACGTCACCCTGGACCTGGAGGACGGCCGCGGCCCGCAGAAGTACCGCCGCGAGACCAACACCATGCCCAACTGGGCCGGTTCCTGCTGGTACGAGCTGCGCTACCTGGACCCGCACAACGACGAGAAGCTGGTCGACCCGGCCATTGAGCAGTACTGGATGGGTCCGCGCGAGGGCCGGCCGCACGGCGGCGTCGACCTGTACGTCGGCGGCGCCGAGCACGCCGTGCTGCACCTGCTGTACGCCCGCTTCTGGTCGAAGGTCCTGTTCGACCTGGGCCACGTCTCGTCGGCCGAGCCGTTCCACAAGCTGTTCAACCAGGGCATGATCCAGGCCTACGTGTACCGCGACAGCCGCGGTATCGCCGTAGCCGCCGCCGAGGTGGAGGAGCGCGACGGCGCCTTCTACCACCAGGGCGAGAAGGTCTCCCGGCTGATGGGCAAGATGGGCAAGTCCCTGAAGAACGCGGTGACCCCGGACGAGATCTGCGCCGAGTACGGAGCGGACACCCTGCGCCTGTACGAGATGGCGATGGGTCCCCTGGACGTGTCCCGCCCGTGGGACACGCGCGCGGTGGTGGGCCAGTACCGTCTGCTCCAGCGGCTGTGGCGCAATGTCGTCGACGAGACGACCGGCGAGGTCACGGTCGTCGCCGCCGAGCCGGACGAGGACACCCTGCGTGCCCTGCACAAGGCCATCGACGGGGTGCGCCAGGACCTGGAGGGCATGCGGTTCAACACCGCCATCGCCAAGGTCACCGAGCTGAACAACCACCTGACCAAGGTGGGCGGCCCGGTGGCGCGCCCGGTCGCCGAGGCACTGGTGCTGATGGTCGCGCCGCTGGCCCCGCACATCGCCGAGGAACTGTGGCGCAAGCTGGGCCACGCCGACTCGGTCGTCCACCAGGACTTCCCCGTCGCCGACCCCGCGTACGCCGTCGACGAGGCCGTGACCTGCGTCGTGCAGATCAAGGGCAAGGTCAAGGCCCGCCTGGAGGTCTCCCCGTCGATCACCGACGCGGAGCTGGAGAAGGTGGCGCTGGCCGACGAGAAGGTCGTCGCAGCGCTGGGCGGCGCCGGGATCCGCAAGGTGATCGTGCGCGCGCCGAAGCTGGTGAACATCGTCACCGCTTAGCCGGCACCACGCGGGTCCGGGCGGTGTGACGGCTCGGGGTAGTCCCTTACGGGCAGGTTCGGGGTTCTTTCGGAACTCCGAACCTGCCCGCAGCGTTTACCGTTGAGAGCGCGGCGAAAGTTCGGCCGCGGTCGGTCGGAGGAGGAGTGTGATGGGTACCGTGATCACCGTGATCGCCTTGCTCTTCCTGCTGTTCGTGGTGTTCGGCGCGTACGCGACGGTGAAGGTGATCGGCGCCGCCAAGCGCGGTGTGGACCGCACCATCTCGCAGGCCCGCCGCACGGTCGAGGACACCACCCTGCGCGCGAAGTCCTTCGCCCAGCCCGGCCCCCAGGGCGAGCTCGCCCAGCTCAGGCTGACACTGCGCACATCGATGCGCGCCACCCAGGACGCGCTCCAGGCGAGCGCCGCGGAGGATGAGTCCCTCAAGGAGTCCCTGAGCCTCTTCCAGCGGCTCAGCGCCCACGGGTACGAGCTGGACGCCGAACTGAAGCGTCTGGAGGCCGAGCCCGACCGGGACACGCTCGCCACCCGGCTGCCCGGCCTGCGCGAGCGCACCCGGCGGATCACGCAGTCGGCGGACTCGCTTCGCTGGGCGGCCCGCGACCGGGCCCACCGCTTCGCGGGCGACGACCTGGACACCCTGAGTGCCCAGATCGACGTGGAGGCCGGCGCACTGCGTCACTGGACCAAGGAACCGGGTCCGGCGACGTCCTGGCCCGACGCCCCCGCGGCGGACGCGGGAACCTCCGACGGACAGACCCCGCCGACGAGCCCGCGCTCCCGTCCCGAGGACCGGTCGAGGCGTTCGGCGATCACACCGCCCGGCCAACGGCCCGCCTACCCTTGGCAGAAGAAGCCCCGCCCCGAGAGCACGACATGATCCGGCCGTCGCGACCGCAGGTGGAAGGGGCCGGGCTGCCGCGCACCCGCCCCGCCAGGTAACCTCCAGCTCATGTCCCGCCATGTCGCGATCGTCACCGATTCAACGGCCTACCTGCCGCCGCGGACGATGGAGCGCCACGGCATCACATCGGTTCCCCTCACCGTGGTCCTCGGCGACCAGGCGTTCGAAGAGGGCACCGAGATCTCGGCCCGCTCGCTGGCCCAGGCACTCCAGAAGCGGCGCCCCGTCACGACGTCCCGGCCCAGCCCCGAGACGTTCGCCGCGACCTATCGCGAGGTCGCCGAGTCCGGCGCCACCGGCATCGTCTCTCTGCACCTCTCCTCCGAGTTCTCGGGCACCTACGACGCCGCGGTGCTCGCGGCGCGCGAGGCCCCGGTGCCGGTGCGCGTCGTCGACACCGGGATGGTCGCCATGGCTCTCGGGTTCTGCGCGCTGGCAGCCGCCGAGTCCGCCGAGGCGGGCGGAAGCGTCGACGACGCGGTCACGGCCGCCGAGAAGCGGGCCGCGGGCATGTCCGCCCACTTCTACGTCGACACCCTCGACTACCTGCGCCGCGGCGGCAGGATCGGGGCCGCTCAGGCCCTGCTGGGTTCCGCGCTCGCGGTGAAGCCGCTGCTACAGCTCCACGACGGCCGTATCGAACTCCTCGAAAAGGTCCGCACGTCGTCCAAGGCGATCGCCCGGCTGGAAGAGATCGTCGTGGACCGGGCGGGCAGTGCACAGGTCGACATCGCCGTTCACCATCTGGCGGCCCCCGAGCGGGCGTCGGCCCTCGCGGACCGTCTACGGGCGCGCGTGCCGGGACTTGCCGAACTGCACGTGAGCGAGGTGGGCGCGGTGATCGGAGCTCACACGGGACCCGGGCTGCTGGCGGCGGTCGTGTCACCCCGGTGAGGGGGCCGGCAGCCCTGTCACTCCTGCGTGCCGCTCGTGCGGCTGGGGCGTGCGTCGCTCGTGCGGGTAGGGTCTACGTCGCTCGTGCGGGTGATGGAGTTATCCACAACGGGGCCGCTCTCCACCGGAATTGAGCAAGATCATCGCGATGGTGCCGGGTTGCCGCATCCTCGCCGCATGGCACTTCGATCGAGCACACGCACCGCGACCCCTACCAGCGGACCGGGTCGTGGCCCCCTCTCCGACAGCCGCAGCCGCCATCGCCGCCGCGACGGGCGAACCCGGACTCGTCACGACGGGCGGACCTGGAGCCGCGGTAACGAGGCTTCGGCCACGGCCCTTCGTCTGCGCGCCGACGCGCTCTTCACCGAACACGCCCAGCGGCGACGCGAGTCGGGGAGCGGACCACCGGAGACCGACCCTGATCTCGGGGACGTCCCTAGGGCAAACACGGCTGCGGACACGGGAGTTCTGACCGACGGTGTGCAGAGCCCCGGGAACTCCCGGGCCCGGCCCCACGGTCGCGGCACCGGACCGGACCCCGGCCGGACCCCGTGGGCGGATGTCTCGACGGCCGAGGGGATGGCGGCCGTCTCGCCGGTTGTGAGCTCGCCAGCCGTGAACTCGGCGGGCCTGAACTCGGTGGCCGTGGGCTCGGTGGCCGTGAGCTCGCCAGCCCTGAACTCATCGGCCCTGAACTCATCGGCCGTGGGCTCGGAGGCTGTGGGCGCGCTGGCGGTGGGTGAGCCCGCCTCGCGGGATCCGGCCGGGGAGGCGGGCGCCTGGCGGGACCGGGCCGGGCTCGCCGTACGGGAGCGGCTCCCGTTGTGGCTCCAGTCGAGGTGCGGTCTGGAACGCAGGAGCGTGGCCGCGCTGACCGTGTTACTGGTCGTGGCCGCCGTCTTCGCCGTGCAGCACTTCTGGGCCGGCCGGACCCGGCCTGTCCGGGCTCCCGAGGTGGTGAGCGCCGCGGCGCCCTACGGCGGGAAGCGCGCGCCGGGCGACGGGCCGGGAGCGGGATCCGGTGCTCCGGCGGCGGCGTCGAGCACGGCGGGTGCCGGCGGGAGCGTGGTCGTCGTGGACGTGGGCGGAAAGGTGCGCGCCCCCGGACTCCGGCGGTTGCCGGCCGGCTCCCGTGTCGAGGACGCCCTGCGAGCCGCCGGCGGACCGCGGCCCGGCACGGACACCGACGGACTCAACCGCGCCCGGCTCCTCGTGGACGGCGAACAGATCATGGTCGGCGCGTCCGTGCCCCCGACGGGAGCCGGACCGGGTGGCTCCGTTGGTTCCGTTGGCTCCGGACCGCTCGGAGGCGGAGGACCGGGGGCGGGGGCCGTGCCCGCCGCGCCGATTCCTCTCAACACGGCCACGGTCGACCAGTTCGACAGCCTGCCAGGGGTCGGGCCCGTCCTCGCCCGGCACATCGTCGACTACCGCACGGCGCACGGCGGTTTCCGCTCGGTCGACGAGCTCCGCAATGTGACCGGGATCGGAGACCGCCGCTTCGCCGATCTCCGCGACCTGGTGCGGCCATGAACGGTTCCTGGAGGAGGGACGAGCGGGCGGCCCCGGTGACGAACGGGGCACCCGGCGGGCCGGTAAGGATGCCGGAGGAGCCCGCGCCGTCGCCGATGACGAGGGCCGGGGAGCCCGCGCCGTCGCCGATGACGGGGGTCGGGGAGCCACAAGGTTCTCCGTCGGGCCCCGCGGGCCTTCCCGGGGCCGGCGGCCGGAGGCCCGTGCACGCGGCTTCGGGGCGACGGCTGGGGGGCCTCGCACCCGAGGGCGGAGGGGCCGGCCGATCTCCGGCTCGTGGCACCCGCTGCCGCGGTCTGGCTCACGGCAGCCTTGAGCGTCGGAGCGTCACCGGGCCGGGTCACCGCCGTCGTGGCCGTGTCCCTGGTCGCGGCCGGCGTACTGCTGGCTGCGCGGCCGGGAGGCATGCGGACAGGGCCGGGAGACATGCGGACAGGGCGAGGGGACGAGGACGCGGGGAGGAGAGCCGCGGGCGCCGGGCGAGGGAACCAAGGAACCGGGTGGGGAGGCTCGGGCGCCGTGCGGGCTGGTTCGGGTACCTCGGGTGTCGTGCGGGGCGTCTCGGGCGGCTCGGGCACCGGGCGAGGCGGCTCAGGCGGCTCGGGCGCCTCGGGCACCGGGCAAGGCGGCTCGGGCAGCTTGGGCGCCGGGAGAGGGGACCAGCGAAGCGGACGGGGAGGTCCGGGTGCCGACCGAGGCATCTCTGGCGCCGGAAGAGATGGTTCGGGTATCGGGTGGGGAGAGGCGGGTGCGGGGCGGGGAGCCCCGGGTCCGGACCCGGGTGCGGGGCAGGGGCCAGGGGTGGTGCGACCGGGGTTATGGGTGTCCGTCGCCGCCGTGCTCCTCTGCGTCGCCGCCGCCGCGGCCTCAGCGGGGCTGCACTCTGCGGACCTGCGACGCGGCCCCGTCCCCGCGCTCGCGGAGAAGTTCGCCGACGTGACCGCCGAGGTGGAGATCACCTCCGACCCCCGGCTCACCCGGCCCCGGATCAAAGGGGACCACATCGCTCCGACGGCCTTGCTGTTCGACGCCGACGTCACTCGGGTCACACAGGCGGACGGCACGGTGCTGGCCACCCGGGCGCCGGTGCTGGTGATCGTCGACGCCCGCTCGCGGCGGGGTGCGCCCCGGGCGGCGGGCGGCCGCCCTCGACGGGGTGTGCTCCGGGAGGCCGACGGGCGCTCGCCCTGGTTGTCGCTGCTGCCGTCGACCCGGCTGCGGGTCGCGGCGCGGGTCGTGCCCGCCCTGACGGACGGCGACGACATCGCGGCGGTGCTGCGGGTACGGGGGAGTGCGCCGCCCGAGGTGGTGCGAGCGCCGTCCGGTCCGCAGCGGTTCGCGGGCCGACTGCGCGAAGGGCTGCGGACGGCGACCGACGGCCTGGACGCGGACGCGCGGGCGCTGCTGCCAGGGTTGGTCGTGGGGGACACCTCCCGTGTCACGCCGGAGCTCGACGACGCCTTCAAGGCCACCGATCTCACCCATCTCCTGGCCGTCAGCGGGGGCAATCTCGTCATCGTCCTCGCACTGTTCACCGGGCCGCCGGGTCTCGCCCAGCGGGTGGAGCGGCGGGGCCTCGCCTCCCGGCTCGGGGTTCCGCTCCGGGCGACCGCGCTGCTCGGCGGAGCGCTCACGCTCGCCTTCGTGATGGTGTGCCGGCCGGACCCGAGCGTGCTGCGGGCGGCGGCCTGTGGAGCGATCTCGCTGCTCGCCGTCGCGACCGGGCGCCGCAGATCGCTGATCCCGGCGCTGGCCGCCGCGGTTCTGCTCCTGGTGCTGTACGACCCCTGGCTCGCCCGCAGTTACGGATTCCTGCTCTCCGTCCTCGCGACCGGAGCCCTGCTGACGCTCGCCCCGCGCTGGAGCACGGCACTCCAGCGGCGTCGTGTGCCTGCGCGCCTGGCCGAGGCGCTGGCCGCGGCCGCCGCCGCGCAGGCCCTGTGCGCTCCGGTGGTCGCCGTGCTGTCGGCCCGGGTGAGTCTCGTGGCGGTTCCGTGCAATCTCCTCGCGGAGTTCGCGGTCACGCCGGCCACGGTGCTGGGGTTCGCCACGCTGGCGACCTCCTCCTTCGCGATGCCCGTGGCCAAGGTCCTTGCCTGGTGGGCGAGTTGGCCCGCCCGGTGGATCGCGGGCATCGCGCGTGCGGGGGCGGCCCAGCCCGGTGGAGGAGTGGACTGGCCGGACAGCTGGACGGGCGCGCTGCTGCTGGCCCTGGTCACGGTGGCCGGCGTGGCAGTCGGCCGGCGGCTGCTGAGGCATCCGTTGCCCTGCGGTGCCGTCGCTGTGCTGCTCCTGCTGTTCGTGGTGCAGCCGACGCCGCTGACCAGGGTGATCACGGGGTGGCCGCCGCCCGGCTGGAGATTCGCGATGTGCGATGTGGGGCAGGGCGACGCGGGCGTGCTCGCGGTGGGGGACGGCAGCGCGGTGGTGGTGGACGCGGGACCCGACCCGGCGCTGGCCGACCGCTGTCTGAGCACACTCGGGGTCACCAGGATCCCGCTCGTCGTCCTGACACATTTCCACGCCGACCATGTCGCGGGCCTGTCGGGTGTGCTTCGGGGGCGTTCGGTGGGCGCGATCGAGACGACCGGATTCGAAGAGCCCTTGGACCAGGCCGAGTTCGTGCGAAGGGAGGCGGCCGCACGGCACATTCCCCTGACCCGGGCCGTCGCGGGGGAGAGGAGGCGCGTGGGACGGCTCGACTGGCGGGTGCTGTGGCCGCCGCCGGATCCGGCGGTGCCGCCGGACGACCCGAACGACGCCAGCGTCACCCTGCTCGTGCGCTCCGCGGGGCTGCGGCTGCTGTTGCTCGGCGACCTGGAGCCGCCCGCCCAGCGGGCCTTGTCGAGATCGCCGGCGGCCGCGGAACTGGAAGGTGTCGATGTGCTCAAGGTCGCCCATCACGGGTCGGCGTATCAGGATCCGGAGCTCATACGCAGAGTGGCGCCGCGGTTCGCGCTCATCTCGGTGGGCAGGGACAACCCCTACGGACATCCGGCGCCGAGTACGGTCGCGGCCCTGCGATCCAGGGGCGCGGTGGTGCTGCGTACCGACGAGGACGGTGATCTCGCCGTCACCGGTGCGGGCGAAGGGCTTGGTGTGGCGCGACACTGAATGCATGAATTCCGCGCAGGCCGACGCCTACCTTCGCCGTATCGGGGCCCAGCACCCGGCATGGCCCACGTCCGATGTGCTCCGTGAGCTTCAGCTGTGCCATCTGCGGACAGTGCCGTTCGAAAACCTGTCGATCCACCTCGGCGAGGAGATCGTGCTGGAGGAGAAGCGGCTGCTGGACAAGGTGGTGGGCGCCCGCAGAGGGGGCTTCTGCTACGAACTGAACGGCGCGTTCGGGGCGTTGCTGGTGTCGCTGGGCTTCGACGTGACGCTTCTCGCGGCGCGGGTGTACGGGGATGACGGGAAGCCCGGGATCCCCTACGACCATCTCGCGCTGCGGGTGCGGACGGTGGACGGGGGCGACTGGCTGACCGATGTCGGGTTCGGGGCGCACAGCCACTATCCGCTGTCGTTCACGGAGCGAGGCGAACAGCGGGACCCCGGCGGGATGTTCCGGGTCGTGGAGTCGGCGCCGGACGCGGCGGCGGTGCGGGGCACCGGCGGTTCGCGGGATCAGGAGGATCTCGATGTCCTCCTGGACGACAAGCGCCGGTACCGGCTGGAGGTACGGCCGCGCGTGCTCGGGGACTTCGTCGTCGGAGCCTGGTGGCACGGGACTTCGCCGCAGTCGCATTTCACTCGGTCACTGGTCTGTTCTCGGGTGACCGAGGACGGAGGCCGGATCACGCTCGGCGGCCGCAGGTTCACCGTCTCGACGGCCGACGGGACCAAGGAGGTGACGGAACTGGCGACGGACGAGGAGGTGCTGGCCGCCTACCGGGAGCGTTTCGGGATCGAGCTGGACCGGGTGCCGGAGGTCAAGGAACTCCCGTAGCCGGGGCCGGGAGCCGCGCAGATCACATGCTCGGGATCCCGATCCCGGCGCGGGGCGCGTCGGGCGTGCCGGAAGATGTTCGGGTGAGCAATGTGAGACATGTACTGGTGCTGCCCGACCGTGACGCTGCCGAGGAGGCGGCGGAGGCCGTCGGCGACCGGTTCGGCCTGCCTGAGGAGCCGCAGCTCGTCCGTGACGCGCTCGCGGGCGAGGACGACGCCGAGGACGCGCAGTGGCTGGTGGTGCTGGCGGACCCCGAGGCACGGCTGGACCCGAGGGAACTGGACGAGTTCGCAGCCGAGTGGGACGGCTGGCACGAGGAGCCGTGACGGCCTCCGGCCCGCCCGCTCGCCCGAGCTCGTCGGGCCTCGTGGGGTCGAGCCGGGGGTGGTGCGTGAGGCGTGGTCACCCCGGGTGGGTGGGCGTCGGCGGCTTGGGTTGTCGGTGGCGCGTGGGATGCTTTCGGTGATGGCCAAGAAGACCGCACAAGACGACCTTCTCGCCCCTGTCACGCTGGCAGTGGGCCAGGAGGATCTCCTGCTCGACCGTGCCGTGCGGGAGGTGGTGGCCGCCGCGAGGGCCAGCGACGCCGACACGGACGTACGGGATCTCACCCCGGACCAGTTGCAGCCGGGCACGCTCGCCGAGCTGACGAGTCCCTCGCTCTTCTCTGAGCGCAAGGTCGTGATCGTACGCAACGCCCAGGATCTGTCGGCCGACACGATCAAGGACGTGAAGGGGTATCTGGGGGCTCCCGCCGAGGAGATCACCCTGGTGCTCCTGCACGCGGGCGGGGCCAAGGGCAAGGGGCTGCTCGACGCCGCGCGCAAGGTGGGCGCGCGGGAGGTGGCGTGTCCCAAGATGACCAAACCGGCGGACCGGCTGGCGTTCGTGCGGGGCGAGTTCCGGACGCTCGGCCGGGCGGCCACTCCGGAGGCCTGCCAGGCGCTGGTGGACTCCATCGGGAGCGATCTGCGGGAGCTGGCGTCGGCCGCGTCGCAGCTGACCGCGGACGTCGAGGGGACGATCGACGAGGCCGTCGTCGGGAGGTACTACACCGGGCGGGCCGAGGCGTCCAGCTTCACCGTGGCCGACCGGGCCGTGGAGGGGCGGGCCGCGGAGGCGCTCGAGGCGCTGCGCTGGTCGCTGTCGACCGGTGTGGCACCCGTCCTGATCACCAGTGCGCTCGCGCAAGGGGTGCGAGCGATCGGGAAGCTGTCCTCCGCACGGGGCGGCAGGCCCGCCGACCTGGCCCGTGAGCTGGGGATGCCGCCGTGGAAGATCGATCGCGTGCGGCAGCAGATGCGGGGCTGGACGCCGGACGGGGTCGCCATGGCGCTCACGGCCGTCGCGGAGGCGGACGCCGGCGTCAAGGGCGGCGGGGACGACCCCGAGTACGCCCTGGAGAAGGCGGTCGTGGCCATCGCTCGTGCGGCTCGCTCCGGCCGAGGTTAGTCCTGCCGGGACCGGTCGTGGTCATCGCCCGTGCGGCTCGCTCCGCCCGACGTTAGCCGTGCCGGGACCGGTCGTGGCCCACCCCGAGGCCCGGCTCCGTTCGGGAACGGCTCCGCCAGAACCTCCGCAGTCCCCAGAACCTCCGCAGTCCACCGACGCGCGGCTCGCACACCCGAAGGGTTGTCGCCGGCGGCGCGCCTACGACCGAAGGCCCCTGGCATACCGAAGGCCCCGCTTGGTCTCCCGGGGAAGGGAGGAGCGGGGCCTTCGGTACAAGATGGTGGATTCACGCCCGCGTGGCGAACGCAGATCGTGCGCGAATCCGGGGTGTCGGTCGGGAGCGGAGAGAGAGGGCCCGCTCGGGTCCGGCCGACGGTCACGTCAAGTAAGTCAGAGGTTGAGCCCCGAGGAGCTCAGCCGACTCAGCCCTTGAGCGTGGCGACCTTCGAAGCAAGCGCCGACTTCTTGTTGGCGGCCTGGTTCTTGTGGATGACGCCCTTCGAGACAGCCTTGTCGAGCGCGCGCGACGCGGCGCGCGTGTACTCGGTGGCCTTCTCGACGTCACCCGCGGCAGACGCCTCGCGGGCCTTGCGGATCGCGGTCTTCAGAGAGGACTTGACGGCCTTGTTGCGCTGCCGGGCCTTCTCGTTGGTCTTGATCCGCTTGATCTGGGACTTGATGTTCGCCACGAATGAGCCTTTACAGGTTCAGGCGCGCGAGACGGTACACGTCTCACCCGCCGTTTGATTTTCTTGGGTGCGTCTCCTGCTGAGAGGGCACGAGACACAGCCACCCAGGCTACCAGCCCCCGCTCGACCGGCCCAAACCGGCCGTACGTCCCCGGTCCGGGGACCGGTCGCCGATGCCCTGGGCAGGTCCTTCGGGCCGGCCGCAGCCGTCCCGCTCGCGCGGCCCGAACCGGTCGCAGCCCGCCGCGCGTGGGACCATGGAGCCTACGTATCGATCCGACCCGAGGCGACAGGCGCCTCAAGAGACAGGACCCTGCGTGCCCGCGACCCCTAACAATGTGCCCGAGCCGAGCCGTACCGACCCGGCTCTGATCCGCAATTTCTGCATCATCGCGCACATCGACCACGGCAAGTCCACGCTCGCCGACCGCATGCTCCAGCTGACCGGGGTGGTCGACCCGCGGCAGATGCGTGCTCAGTACCTCGACCGTATGGACATCGAGCGCGAGCGTGGCATCACGATCAAGTCCCAGGCGGTCCGGCTGCCCTGGGCGCCGACCGAGGATCCGGGCAAGACCCACATCCTCAACATGATCGACACCCCCGGGCACGTCGACTTCACGTACGAGGTGTCCCGGTCCCTCGCGGCCTGCGAGGGCACGGTGCTGCTCGTCGACGCGGCCCAGGGCATCGAGGCGCAGACTCTCGCCAACCTCTACCTGGCGATGGAGAACGACCTCAAGATCATCCCCGTACTGAACAAGATCGACCTGCCGGCCGCCCAGCCGGAGAAGTTCTCCGAGGAGCTCGCCAACCTCATCGGGTGCGACCCCGAGGACGTGCTGAAGGTCTCCGCCAAGACCGGCCTGGGCGTCGAGGCGCTGCTCGACAGGGTCGTCGCGGAGATCCCCGCCCCGGTCGGCGTCCAGGACGCCCCCGCCCGCGCGATGATCTTCGACTCGGTCTACGACTCCTACCGCGGTGTCGTGACGTACGTCCGTGTCATCGACGGGCAGCTCAACAAGCGTGAGCGCATCCGGATGATGTCGACCGGCGCGACCCACGAGCTGCTGGAGATCGGTGTCTCGGCCCCCGAGATGAAGGCGGCCGACGGGATCGGCGTCGGTGAGGTGGGTTACCTCATCACCGGCGTGAAGGACGTCCGCCAGTCCAAGGTCGGCGACACGATCACCACCCTGCACAAGGGTGCGACCGAGGCGCTCGGCGGTTACAAGGACCCCAGGCCCATGGTCTTCTCGGGGCTGTATCCGATGGACGGGTCCGACTACCCCGAGCTGCGCGACGCCCTCGACAAGCTCCAGCTCAACGACGCGGCCCTGGTCTACGAGCCGGAGACCTCGGCGGCGCTGGGCTTCGGCTTCCGTGTCGGTTTCCTCGGCCTGCTGCACCTCGACGTGATCCGTGAGCGGCTGGAGCGCGAGTTCGGGCTCGACCTGATCGCGACCGCCCCGAACGTGGTCTACCGCGTCGAGATGGAGGACCGCAGCGAGCACATCGTCACCAACCCGAGCGAGTTCCCCGAGGGCAAGATCGACAAGGTCTACGAGCCTGTCGTGCGGGCGACGATCCTCGCCCCCTCGGAGTTCATCGGCTCGATCATGGAGCTGTGCCAGACCCGGCGCGGCACCCTGCTCGGCATGGACTACCTCTCCGAGGACCGGGTCGAGATCCGCTACACCCTGCCCCTCGCGGAGATCGTCTTCGACTTCTTCGACCAGCTGAAGTCGAAGACCCGCGGCTACGCCTCGCTCGACTACGAGCCCACCGGCGAGCAGAGTTCCAGCCTGGTCAAGGTCGACATCCTGCTGCACGGCGACAAGGTCGACGCCTTCTCGGCGGTCACCCACAAGGACGCGGCGTACGCGTACGGTGTCCGGCTGGTCGCCAAGCTGCGCGAGCTGATCCCGCGCCAGGCCTTCGAGGTGCCCATCCAGGCGGCCATCGGCTCCCGGGTCATCGCCCGCGAGACCATCCGCGCCATCCGCAAGGACGTCCTCGCCAAGTGCTACGGCGGTGACATCTCCCGTAAGCGGAAGCTGCTGGAGAAGCAGAAGGAGGGCAAGAAGCGGATGAAGATGGTGGGCTCTGTGGAAGTTCCGCAAGAGGCCTTCATCGCCGTGCTGTCCAGTGACGACAGCGGCGGTTCGGCCAAGGGCAAGAAGTAGCCACGCCGAATCCCGCAAATTCAGGGCCCGTCGCGCTTCGGTGCGGCGGGCTCTGTGCTTGTCTCATGGGTGTGTGCTGCATGAAGTCACCCGCCGATGCCTCTTACGCACCGGCCGGACGCGCTCTAGTCTGATCTCTGCTCGGTAGTTACTCGCGAGTTAAACAACAGCCGCAAATTGAGCCACCGCCGCACTGCCGCGGGCCCCGGAGGATGTCGTGAGCGACACACAGACCCTGATCGAGAACCGTCCGCCGTCCGTCGCCACCCTCTTCCTGGAGCGCGTGGCGGCCACACCCGACGCCGAGGCATACCGTTACCCGGTACCGGCCTCGGGCGACGGACCGGACGAGTGGAAGTCGCTGACCTGGGCGCAGGCCGCCGAGCGGGTCTACGCCATCGCGGCCGGTCTGATCGAACTCGGCGTCCAGCCGGAGCAGCGCGTCGCGCTCGCCTCCTCGACGCGCGTCGAGTGGATCCTGGCCGACCTCGGCATCCTCTGCGCGGGCGCGGCCACCACGACCGTGTATCCGCAGACCAACGCGGAGGAGTCGGCGTTCATCCTCGCCGACTCCGGCAGCCGGGTCCTGATCGCGGAGGACGCGGTCCAGCTCGCCAAGGCCCGGGAGAAGCGCGCCGAGCTCCCCGAGCTCACACATGTCGTGGTTATCGACGCCAAGGGCGTGGAGACCGAGGACTGGATCCTGACGCTCGGGGAGCTGGAGGCGCGCGGCACCGCGTACCTGGAGAAGCACCCCGAGCTGATCAAGGAGCGCGTCGGCGCGATCACCGCCGACCAGCTCGCGACCCTCATCTACACCTCGGGCACCACCGGCCGCCCCAAGGGTGTCCGGCTGCCGCAGGACAACTGGTCCTACATGGCCAAGGCGATCGCCTCGACCGGCCTGCTCGGCCAGGACGACGTCCAGTACCTGTGGCTGCCGCTCGCGCACGTCTTCGGCAAGGTCCTGACCTCCGGCCAGATCGAGGTCGGGCACGTCACCGCCGTCGACGGCCGCGTGGACAAGATCATCGAGAACCTTCCGGTGGTGCGGCCGACGTACATGGCGGCCGTGCCGCGCATCTTCGAGAAGGTCTACAACGGGGTCGCGGCCAAGGCGCGGGCCGGTGGCGGCGCCAAGTACAAGATCTTCCAGTGGGCCGCCGAGGTCTCCCGCGAGTACGCGAAGGCCGGCCAGGACAATTTCCGCCGCACCGGCTCGGCCTCGGTGCCGTTCGCGCTCGCAGCCAAGCACAAGGTCGCCGACGCGCTCGTCTTCGCCAAGATCCGCGAGGCCTTCGGCGGCAACCTGCGTGCCTGCATCTCCGGCTCCGCCGCGCTCGCGCCGGAGATCGGCTACTTCTTCGCCGGCGCCGGCATCCACATCCTGGAGGGCTACGGACTCACCGAGTCCTCCGCCGCATCCTTCGTGAACCCGGGCGAGGCCTACCGCACCGGCACGGTCGGCAAGCCGCTGCCCGGCACCGAGGTGCGCATCGCGGACGACGGCGAGATCCTGCTGCGCGGCCCCGGCATCATGGAGGGCTACCACGGGCTCCCGGAGAAGACCGCCGAGGTGCTCGAGGCGGACGGCTGGTTCCACACCGGCGACATCGGCGAGCTGTCCGCCGACGGCTATCTGCGGATCACCGACCGCAAGAAGGACCTCATCAAGACCTCGGGCGGCAAGTACATCTCGCCCGCCGAGGCCGAGGGCCAGTTCAAGGCCGTGTGCCCGTACGTGTCCAACATCCTCGTGCACGGCGCCGACCGGAACTTCTGCACCGCGCTCATCGCGCTCGACGAGCCCTCCATCCTGGAGTGGGCCAAGGACAACGGCCTGGAGGGCAGGTCGTACGCCGAGGTCGTCGCGGCGCCCGCCACGGTCGCCCTCGTCGAGGGCTACGTGAAGGAGCTCAACGGGGGCCTCCAGCGCTGGCAGACGATCAAGAAGTTCCGTCTGCTGCCCCGCGACCTGGACATCGAGCACGGTGAGATCACGCCGAGCCTCAAGCTGAAGCGCCCGGTCGTCGAGAAGGCGTACAAGCACCTGATCGACGAGATGTACGCGGGCTCCCGCGAGGCATAGCCCTCGTACCTCGTAACGCGTACCTCTGCCCGAACGGGGGCGGTGGCGCGCAGGACCTCTCCGCGAACGGGCGGCGGGGACCCGCGCGTCCCGCCCCCGTTCCGCGGAGCCTGCAAGCCTGCCGTCCATCCGTCCCGCCCCGTTGCGCGACTCCCTGCCGTTGGGCCGTCCCGCCCCCGTTCCGTGGTCCTCCGCGGTTCATCCGTCCCGCCTGCGCCGCATCCGGCTCAGCAGTTCGTCCATCTGTCGTATCTGGTCGCGTAGTTCGGGTACGTCCTGGACGGCGCCGCCGGCCAGGCGCGTGTCCATCCTCCTGAGCCGGGCGGCGAGTTCGTCGATCTGGTCCTGTTCGCGGGCGAGCAGGCACTCCAGTTGGCGGTTCTTGCGGTGCAGGTCGAGGAAGACGGTGACCTTGGCGCGCAGGACCCAGGGGTCGAACGGCTTCGTCAGATAGTCCGCGGCGCCCGTCGCGTACCCGCGGAAGGCGTAGCCCGCGTCGGCGTCCGTGCCCGTCAGGAAGATGATGGGCACGTCCTTGGTCCGGTCGAGCCGCTTGATGTTCGCGGCCGTCTCGAATCCGTCCATGCCCGGCATCCGGATGTCGAGCAGGACGACCGCGAACCGCTGCCGCAGCAGTGCCTCCATCGCCTCCTCGCCCGAACGCGCCCGCACCAGCGGTTCGTTGAGGGAACGCAGGACGGCTTCCAGCGCGACCAGGTTGTCCTCCATGTCGTCGACCAGGAGGATGCTCGCGCCCTCGTCGTTCCTCGCCTCGGCGCTCATGATGTCGGTGCCTCACTCGGTGCGTGGTTTCCCGGTGCCCGCGGTCCGGCGACCGGTCCACGCCCCGCCCCGGGCGCCGCGCCGCGGCCGCCGTCCCGCGTCGCGGTCGTCGTGGCGGGCGGTGGACGCGGACCGGATGCTCGATTCTGTCCGACTTCGAGCACATCCCTACCACTGTTCTCACTCATGGCGGCCCAGTTCGGTGACTCGGTGCTTATGAGTGCCGCCAGTCTGTCACCCTGGCCGCATCGTCCGACGTGTATTCGTCCGAACTGCCCAGGGAGCCGCACAGTGGGGGCCATTCCGACGCAACGGGAGTCCACGGCGTGCGCACCGGACACGCTCGCGTACCACCGCGCAGGCCGGGACGTCGTGTCACGTACATCGTTGCCCGGCACTCCACTCGCTCCCGCGGCCGCGCGCCGGTTCCTGCGGGACGCGCTCGTGAGCTGGGCCGAGATGGCCCTGCCCGGTGCCGAGATCATCGACGACCGGCTCACCGGCGACGCGGTCGTGGTGGTCAGCGAGCTCGTCACCAACGCGGTCGTGCACGCGGGCACCGACGTCGAGCTGCTGTGCCGGCTGGAGAGCCCGGCCGACGGCCCGCCCGGCACGCTGGTCGTCGAGGTCTCCGACCACCACCCCTCGCGTGCCATACGGGAGGACAGCGCCGAACCGCCCTACGGGACACCGGAGTACGGGCGGGGCCTGCGTCTCGTCTCCGCGCTCTCCGAGGCATGGGGGATCACCTACCGCCCGGGCGTCAAGACGGTCTGGTCGAGGCTGCTGGCCGACGGGGCCGCCGGCGCCCTGCCGGGGGCGGACGTCTTCGCGGGCGCCGACGACCTGAGCCGGCCGGGCCGCTTCGAGGACGCGGACGTTCTGCCAGGACAGGGCGGCCTCGCGCGTACGGGCGGTCTGCCGGGGTGCGGTGGATTCGCGGACGACGACGTTCTTGCCGGACCGGGTGGGTACGCGGGCGGTCCGGAGCAGGCCGGGGCCGGGGCCGCCGCGTACGCCGAGGGGCCGGTCCCGGGACGCGCGTCGGTGGCCGGCGGCGGGCCGTACCGCGCCGTGTACGCCTCGGAGGCGGACCGGGGCACCGCCCGGGGCCACGACTGGCTCGACCGTGGAGCCCTCTCCTTCCTCGCCGAGGCCTCCGACCTGCTCGCGGGACAGCTCGACGAGGACCTGGTCGCCGCACTGGCCGGGCAGCTCCTCGTCCCGCGCCTCGCCGACTGGTGCGCCGTATGGCTGGAGGACGAGGCCACCGACCGGGCCGGCGGACTCGGCCTCGCTCTCGGACCCCGGCTCGCCCGCGTCTGGCACGGCAGCGAGAACCTCATCGAGGGACTGCGCCACGCGCTGGAGAAGGACCCGCCGCGGCTGCCCGACGCGGTGCGCTCCCGTGCCGTTGCGGTGCCCTGGCCCGGCGAGGCGCTGGGCGCCCGTGGAACGAGCGGGGCGGCGCTGGCGTACCGGCTCATCGCGGGAGGCCGGCCGCTTGGCACCCTCGTCATCGGGCGGGCCGGACCGCCCGACTTCCCCGACGAGGTCACCGGACTCGTCGAGGACCTCAGCCGCCGTATCGCCCTGGCCATCGGCGCGGCCCGCCAGTACGCGCGCCAGGCCACCATCAGCCGGGTCCTCCAGCGCGGGCTGCTGCCGGGCGCGGTCGCCGAGATCCCCGGGGTGCGCAGCGCCCTCGTCTACGAGCCGCTCGACAAGGGCGGGCCGAGCGGTGACTTCTACGACGTGTTCCCGGCGGGCGACGGGCGCTGGTGCTTCGCGGTCGGCGACGTCCAGGGCAAGGGCCCCGAGGCCGCCGTCGTGATCGGTCTCGCCCGGCCCTGGCTGCGGCTGCTGGCCCGTGAGGGCTACGACGTCGCGGACGTCCTCGACCGCCTCAACCAGCTCCTCCTCGACGACGCCACGGAGGCCGCGGACGCGGCCGCCCGCGCGCTCGTGGCCGCGGGCGGACCCGGGCTCGGCAGCGACCTCGGCCCGCAGACCCGTTTCCTGTCCATGCTCTACGGCGAGCTCGTCCCCTTCGACGGCGGAGTGCGCTGCACCCTGGCCTCGGCCGGGCACCCGCTGCCGCTGCTGCTGGGCCCCGACGGCGTCGTACGGGAGATGGCCAGGCCGCAGACCCTGCTCGGCGTCTTCGAGGACCCCGAATACACCTCCGACTCCTTCGAGCTGTACCCCGGCGACACCCTTCTGTGCGTCACCGACGGCGTGACGGAGCGGCGCGACGGCTCCCGCCAGTTCGACGACGACGACGGTCTCGCGCACGCCCTCGGGGGCTGCACCGGCCTGAACGCCGAGCTGATCGCGGAACGGATCCGCGCGCTGGTCCACGCGTTCGGCAACCGCCCGCCCGAGGACGACATGGCCCTGCTGGTGTTGCAGGCGGAGTAGCCGGGCGCGCCCCATCCGTACGCCAGGCGCGCCCGCACCCGGATGCCCGTACCCGACGGCCGGGGTGGTGGGCGCCTTCATCCACCGGGCGATCCCCGGTTCGACGCTCCCGTACCCGGATCGGCCCGCGCCCCGGGAACCGGGCCCGCGCACGGGGCGGAACCGGGCCCGCGCACGGGACGGAACCAGGCACCGCGCCGGTGCTGGACAATGGAACGCATGCCTTCCGCACTTCCCGACGGCGAGCCCGTCCCCGACGACGGGGCGCTGCCCGCGCACGCCCTGGCCGGGGCGGCCGAGCGGCCCCTCGGGTTCTACCTCCACGTTCCGTACTGCGCGACCCGCTGCGGCTACTGCGACTTCAACACCTACACGGCCACCGAGCTGCGGGGCACCGGCGGTGTGCTCGCCTCCCGCGACAACTACGCGGACACCCTGACCGACGAGGTCCGCCTCGCCCGCAAGGTCCTCGGCGACGACCCCCGCCCCGTCCGCACGGTCTTCGTCGGAGGCGGTACGCCCACACTGCTGGCCGCCGACGATCTCGTACGGATGCTGGGCGCGATCCGGGACGAGTTCGGGCTCGCGGACGACGCGGAGATCACGACGGAGGCGAACCCGGAGTCGGTCGACCCCGAGTACCTCGCGACGCTGCGCGCGGGCGGCTTCAACCGGATCTCCTTCGGCATGCAGAGCGCCCGGCAGCACGTCCTGAAGGTGCTCGACCGCACGCACACCCCGGGCCGCCCGGAGGCGTGTGTCGCCGAGGCCCGCGCGGCCGGATTCGCACATGTGAACCTGGATCTGATCTACGGCACGCCCGGGGAGTCGGACGACGACTGGCGGGCGTCGCTCGAAGCGGCTCTCGGCGCCGGTCCCGACCACATCTCCGCTTACGCGCTCATCGTCGAGGAGGGCACGCAGCTCGCGCGCCGCATCCGCCGCGGCGAGGTCCCCATGACCGACGACGACGTGCACGCGGACCGGTACCTCATCGCGGACGAGGTGATGTCGGCGGCGGGCTTCGACTGGTACGAGGTGTCGAACTGGGCCACCGCCGGCTCGTCGGACAGCCGCTGCCTGCACAACGAGCTCTACTGGCGGGGCGCCGACTGGTGGGGCGCGGGCCCCGGCGCGCACAGCCACGTGGGCGGTGTTCGCTGGTGGAACGTGAAACATCCCGGGGCGTACGCAGCCGCGCTTGCCTCCGGCCGCTCCCCGGGCGCGGGGCGCGAGCTCCTGTCCGACGAGGACCGCCGGGTCGAGCGGATCCTCCTCGAACTGCGGCTGCGCGAGGGCTGCCCGCTCTCCCTGCTCCGCCCCGACGGCCTCGCGGCCTCCCGTCGCGCGCTGTCCGACGGGCTCCTCGAAGCCGGTCCGTACGACGTCGGCCGTGCCGTCCTCACCCTGCGCGGCCGCCTCCTCGCGGACGCCGTCGTGCGGGACCTGGTGGACTGAACACCGCTGGCGCCGGCCCCGGGCGCGGCCCCGGAAGGCCCGTCACTCCGGCGCGGTGACGAAGTCGATCAGTTCCTCCACGCGGCCCAGGAGTTCCGGCTCCAGGTCCTTGTAGGAGCGGACCCGGGACAGGATGTGCTGCCAGGCCGCGCCGGTGTTCTCCGGCCAGCCCAGGGCCCGGCAGACGCCCGTCTTCCAGTCCTGGCCGCGCGGGACCCGGGGCCAGGACGGAATGCCCACGGAGGACGGCTTCACGGCCTCCCAGACGTCGATGTACGGGTGGCCGAGCACCAGGGCGTGTTCGCTCGTGACCGCCTCCGCGATCCGGGACTCCTTCGAACCGGGGACCAGGTGGTCCACGAGGACGCCGAGCCGGGCGTCCGGGCCGGGGGCGAACGCGCCGACCACCGCCGGGAGGTCGTCGACACCCTCCAGGTACTCCACGACGACGCCCTCGACGCGCAGGTCGTCGCCCCAGACCCGCTCGACCAGTTCGGCGTCGTGGCGGCCCTCGACGTAGATGCGTCCCGCCCGCGCGACCCGGGCGCGCGCGCCCGGCACGGCCACCGAGCCGGAGGCCGTACGGCTGGGGCGTACGGGAGCCGCGGGCGCCGGGCGTACGAGCGTCACCACCCTGCCCTCCAGGAGGAAACCGAGCGGCTCCAGCGGGAACACCCGGTGCTTGCCGAAGCGGTCCTCCAGGGTCACCGTGCCCGCCTCGCAGCGGATCACCGCGCCGCAGAAGCCGGTGCCGGGCTCCTCGACGACCAGACCGGGGTCCGCCGGGACCTCGGGAACGGACCGGGGCTTCTTCCACGGCGGGGTCAGGTCCGGAGGGTACTGGCGCATTCGGATGACGATAGGAGAATCCCGGCGCCCCTCACCACGACACGCCGGAACCGGCCACCCCGGAACCGGCCGAGCCTCCGGATCCGGCCACTCCGGACCCTGCCGAGCATCCGGATCCGGCCACGTCGGAACCGGCCGCCCCTCCGGAACCGGCCGCCCCGGACCCTGCCGAGCTTCCCGAACCGGCCGCCCCTGACCCCGCCGAGCCCCCGGAACTCCCCGCTCCAGAGACTGCCGAGTCCCCGGAACCACCCGCCCCGGAGCCCGGCACGCCGAAGCGTGTGGCCAGGGCGTCCCGTTGGGCACGTACGAACGCGGCGTCCACGACCGCCCCGTGCCCGGGGACGTACAGCGCGTCCTCGCCGCCCAGTTCCAGCAGCCGGTCCAGAGCGGCCGGCCAGCGCGAGGGCACGGCGTCGGGGCCCGCCTGCGGCTCGCCCGACTCCTCGACCAGGTCGCCGCAGAACACCACCGCCGGGTCGCCCGGCACGACGGCCACGAGGTCCTGGGCGGTGTGGCCCTCGCCCGTCCGCACCAGCCGGACCCGGACCCCGCCGCCGAGTTCCAGGTCCCACGTGTCCCGGACGAACCGCCGCGGGCGCACGAGGGCGTCGGCCGCCTCCGCCGCCGCCCCCGGATCCAGCCCGTTGCGCACCGCGTCCGCGCACAGCTCGTCGCGGCCGTTCCCGTACACCTCGGACGAGCCGTCCGCGACGAGAGTCTCCGCGCCCGCGAACACCGCGGCGCCGAAGACATGGTCGAAATGAGGGTGTGTGAGAGCGAGAAGGGTCACACGCCGGCCGGCGAGCGCCTGCGCCTCGGCGCGCAGCCGGGCGCCCTCCGCGAGGCTCGACCCGGCGTCGATCATCAGTGCCGCCGCCTCACCGACGACGAGCCCGGCCGTGCAGTCCCAGTCCGGAAGCCGCCGTCGCCCGACACCGGGCGCCACCCTTTCCCACCCCAGCTCTTCCCAAGTCAGCCTCATGCGGCGACGCTAACGGTGATCGGGTGCCGTGTACGACATCGCAGGCCCGCCCTTGCCCGGGTCGTGCCTCACCGCCGTACACTGGGCCGGGGAACGCTGGCACTCGCGTGCGCTGAGTGCCAGGCGAATGCCACGAAGGCCACGAAGGCCACGAAGACCATCGAGTCGACTTCTGGAGGTGCGCGATGCTCAGTGAACGCAGGCTCGAGGTGCTGCGCGCCATCGTCCAGGACTACGTGGGCACCGAGGAGCCGGTCGGCTCCAAGGCGCTCACCGAGCGGCACCGTCTCGGCGTCTCGCCCGCGACCGTCCGCAACGACATGGCGGTCCTGGAGGACGAGGGGTACATCGCCCAGCCGCACACCAGCGCCGGGCGCATCCCCACGGACAAGGGCTACCGCCTCTTCGTCGACAAGCTCGCCGGCGTCAAGCCGATGACCGCGCCCGAGCGCCGCGCCATCCAGAACTTCCTGGACGGCGCGGTCGACCTGGACGACGTCGTCGGACGGACCGTGCGGCTGCTCGCGCAGCTCACCCGGCAGGTCGCCGTCGTGCAGTACCCCTCGCTGACCCGCTCGACCGTGCGTCATGTGGAGCTGCTCTCACTCGCCCCCGCGCGGGTGATGCTCGTGCTGATCACGGACACCGGCCGGGTCGAACAGCGCATGATCAACTGCCCTGCGCCGTTCGGTGAGACGTCGCTCGCGGACCTGCGCGCCCGGCTCAACAGCCGGGTCGCGGGACGCCCCTTCGCGGACGTCCCGCCGCTCGTCCAGGACCTCCCCGAAGCCTTCGAGGCGGAGGACCGGGGTACGGTCTCGACGGTGCTCTCCACACTGCTGGAGACACTCGTCGAGGAGACCGAGGAGCGGCTGATGATCGGCGGCACCGCCAATCTGACGCGATTCGGACATGACTTCCCTCTCACCATCCGGCCGGTGCTCGAGGCGTTGGAGGAGCAGGTCGTGCTCCTCAAGTTGCTTGGAGAGGCCGGAGATTCGAGCATGACCGTGCGAATCGGGCACGAGAACGCGTATGAGGGACTCAACTCCACGTCCGTGGTCTCCGTCGGCTACGGTTCGGGCGGCGAGGCAGTAGCCAAACTCGGCGTGGTCGGCCCGACCCGCATGGATTACCCGGGAACGATGGGAGCGGTACGAGCGGTGGCACGGTACGTCGGACAGATCCTGGCGGAGTCATAGGTGGCCACGGACTACTACGCCGTGCTCGGCGTGCGCCGCGACGCGTCCCAGGACGAGATCAAGAAGGCGTTCCGGAGGCTCGCTCGCGAGCTGCACCCGGACGTCAATCCCGATCCGAAGACGCAGGAGCGCTTCAAGGAGATCAACGCCGCCTACGAGGTGTTGTCGGACCCGCAGAAGAAGCAGGTCTACGACCTCGGCGGTGACCCGCTGTCCCAGCAGGGCGGCGCGGCCGGCGGCTTCGGCGCGGGCGGCTTCGGGAACTTCTCCGACATCATGGACGCCTTCTTCGGCACGGCGTCGCAGCGCGGACCGCGCTCGCGCACCCGCCGCGGCCAGGACGCCATGATCCGGCTGGAGATCGAGCTCGACGAGGCGGCCTTCGGCACCACGAAGGACATCCAGGTCGACACGGCCGTCGTCTGCGGCACCTGCAACGGCGAGGGCGCCGCACCGGGGACCTCCGCGCAGACCTGTGACATGTGCCGCGGCCGCGGCGAGGTGTCCCAGGTGACGCGGTCCTTCCTCGGCCAGGTCATGACCTCGCGGCCGTGTCCGCAGTGCCAGGGCTTCGGCACCGTCGTCCCGACCCCGTGCCACGAGTGCGCGGGCGACGGCCGGGTCCGCTCCCGTCGCACCCTCACGGTCAAGATCCCGGCCGGTGTCGACAACGGCACCCGGATCCAGCTCGCGGGCGAGGGCGAGGTCGGCCCCGGCGGCGGCCCCGCCGGAGACCTGTACGTCGAGATCCACGAGCTGCCGCACTCGACCTTCCAGCGGCGCGGCGACGACCTGCACTGCACGGTCACCCTCCCGATGACCGCGGCGGCCCTCGGCACCAAGGTGCCGCTGGAGACCCTCGACGGCATGGAGGAGGTCGACATCCGTCCGGGCACGCAGTCCGGCCAGTCGATCCCGCTGCACGGCCGTGGCATCACCCACCTGCGCGGCGGCGGCCGCGGCGACCTCATCGTGCACGTCGAGGTCACCACGCCGACCAAGCTCGACCCGGAGATGGAGCGGGTGCTGCGCGAGCTCGCCCTGCTGCGCGGGGAGGAGCGGCCCACCGGTCAGTTCCAGCCCGGTCAGCAGGGGCTCTTCTCCCGGCTGAAGGACGCCTTCAACGGCCGTTGATCCAGGCGGGGCACGGGGTGGAGACCACCCCGTGCCCTTTTGCTTCGAGGGCCGGATCCGGGCGGACGACCGGATTCGGACTTGTCCGGGGGACGTGACAACATGCCGTCATGTCCTCCGCGCTGACCGATCTCTTCCCTCACCCGATCGTGCAGGCCCCCATGGCGGGCGGAGTCTCCGTCCCGCAGCTCGCGGCCGCCGTTTCCGAGGCCGGCGGGCTCGGCTTCCTCGCCGCCGGGTACAAGACGGCCGACGGCATGTACCAGGAGATCAAGCAGCTGCGCGGGCTGACCGGTCGTCCCTTCGGCGTCAACCTGTTCCTCCCGCAGCCCGAGCACGCGGATGCCGCCTCGGTCGAGGTGTACGCCAACCAGCTCGCCGGTGAGGCCGCCTGGTACGAGACCGAGCTCGGTGATCCGGACAGCGGACGCGACGACGGCTACGACGCCAAACTCGCCGTCCTCCTCGACAACCCGGTGGCCGCCGTCTCCTTCCACTTCGGCGTGCCGAAGCCCGAGGTGCTGGAGGCGCTGCGCCGCGCCGGCACCTTCACCCTGGTCACCGCCACCACCGCCGAGGAAGCACTCGGCGTCCAGCGGGCCGGAGCCGACGCGGTCGTCGTCCAGGGCATCGAGGCCGGGGGACACCAGGGCACCCACCGGGACAACCCGGAGACGGACGGCACGGGCGTCGGCCTGCTCACCCTGGTCGCACAGGTCCGCGGGACGGTGGACATCCCGGTCGTCGCGGCCGGCGGCATCATGCGCGGCAGCCAGATCGCCGCGGTCCTCGCCGCAGGCGCGAACGCGGCCCAGCTCGGCACGGCCTTCCTCGCGACCCCCGAGTCCGGCGCAGGCACCGTGCACAAGCAGGCGCTGACCGACCCCCTCTACGTACGCACCGAGCTCACCCGCGCCTTCTCCGGACGTCCGGCGCGCGCGCTGGCCAACCGCTTCATGCGCGAGCACGGCCCGTACGCCCCCGCCGCCTACCCCGAGATCCACCACCTCACCCTGCCGCTGCGCAAGGCGGCCGCCAAGGCGGGCGACGCGCAGGGCATGGCACTGTGGGCGGGGCAGGGTCACCGCATGGCGCGTGACCTGCCCGCCGGGCAGCTGGTGGAGGTACTGAACGCAGAGATCGCGGCCGCCGGGACAGCGTTGTCGGCCGCCGCCGAGACCCCGGAAGAGGGTGCGGCCCGATGACGGCACCGGTGTTCCTGGTCGAGCACTTCGACACGGACGGCGAGGGTCGCCATGTCCTCGACGGACCCGAGGGACGGCACGCCGTCTCCGTGAAACGGCTGCACAGCGGTGAGGACGTCGTCCTCACCGACGGAGAAGGGCGCCGGGCGGACTGCGTGGTCCTCGGCACCGAGGGCAAGGACCGGCTGATCGTACGGATGGGCGCGGTCACCGAGGAGCCGGCCGAGGAGCCGCGCATCACGGTCGTCCAGGCCCTGCCCAAGGGCGACCGGGGCGAGCTGGCCGTCGAGACCATGACCGAGACCGGCGTCGACGCCATCGTCCCCTGGGCCGCCTCCCGCTGCATCACGCAGTGGAAGGGCGAGCGGGGCCTGAAGGCGCTCACCAAGTGGCGGGCCACCGCCCGGGAGGCCGGCAAGCAGTCCCGCCGGGCGCGCTTCCCGGAGGTCGCGGACGCGATGACGACCAGGCAGGTTGCCGCACTTCTCGCCAAAGCCGAGTTCGCCGCCGTGCTCCACGAGGACACTGCGCTGGAAACCGAGCCCTTCGCGACCGCCGCGCTGCCCGCCTCCGGCGAGATCGTCCTGGTGGTCGGCCCCGAGGGCGGGATCTCCGCCGAAGAGGTCGCGCTCTTCACCGAGGCCGGCGCGAGGACCTTCCACCTGGGGCGGACGGTGCTGCGCACCTCGACGGCCGGCACCGTGGCCACCGCACTGCTGCTGGCCCGCACCGGCCGCTGGTCCTGACCCACCGCGCGCAGGACCGGCCGCACCGACCGCAACTCCACCGGGGAATCCATGGAACTCGCTCAGGTACGACTGCTCGTCTCCGACTTCGCCGCCTGCTACCGCTTCTACTCCGAAGTCCTCGGCCTCAAGCCCCAGTCGGGGGCGACCGAGGGACCGTACGAGAAGTTCAGTCCCGTCGTGGGATCGGCGGGCATCGCTCTCCAGGACCGCGCCATGATGGCCGAGATCCTGGGAGAGCTCGGTGACGAAGTGGCCGGACACCGGTCGCTGGTGGTGCTGCGGGTCGACGACCTCGACGTCCACTGCGAGCAGGTCGTCGCACGCGGCGGGACCCTGCTGCACGGCCCGGCACCCATGACGGACCGCATGCGGGTCGCCCACCTCAAGGACCCCGAGGGCAACCTGGTGGAGCTCCAGGAGTGGCTGCTGATGCTCGGCTGACGGACAGTCAGGAACCGGTCCGGCCCCGGGAGATCGTCACCTTCGTCATCTCCCGGTGCTGCCGGACAACTCCTTCGGGTGGTTGTGCCCCCGATGGCCGCATGCGGTCTACCGCGCGCCGCCGTGCGGTGGGACGCTGCCGTCCATGGGGGCTTTGAGGTATTTCAGGCGCCGTACGAGGCGCGGGCGGGCGCTGATGGCCGTCGGACTGGGCGTGGCCGGAGTGTTCGCGGTGACCGGATGCCGGCCCCTGGACGGGCTCAGCACCGCGACCGTGGCCTACACGACCGACCAGACGGCGACCAGGGAACTGAAACGGCAGCACGTGGACGTGCGCTGGCTCACCTGCACCGCCCGCCTGGGCGACGCGGCCAAGGCCTCCGCGCCGGGAAAGGCGTCCTCGCCGGCCGAGAACAGCGTGGCGACCGTCGACTGCCGGGGCCAGACCGGCGACGGCCGGGCCATCGTCGTCAAGGGCAAGGTCACCCGGGCCGTCAACGGCGCCTGCGTACGCGGAGATCTGCGCGCCACCGTCGGCGGCAGGCAGATCTTCCACGTGAAGGGCCTGGGCGACTGCGCCACGGGACCCACCCCGCCGGTCACCTACCACCCCACGAACGGACAGCCCGCCCCCACCGTCACCGTCACCGTGACGAGGACGATGTGGTGCAAGGGCGACCCCACCTGCTGGCCCTCGCAGGGCAAGTGACCTGCCGGACCGTACAGGGATCAAGTGATCCGAACCCCTGTCGGGCCACACGCGCGCTGCATAGGGTGACCGGGTGACTGAGTCCGCAGCCTCCGCGTACATCCGGTTTCCGCATCTGCACGGCGAGTTGGCCGTCTTCACCGCCGAGGACGACATCTGGGCCGCGCCGCTCGACGGCGGCGGCCGGGCCTGGCGGGTCAGCGCCGACAACGTACCGGTCAGCCATCCACGCATCTCCCCGGACGGAACGACCGTCGCCTGGACGTCGACGCGGGACGGAGCCCCCGAGGTCCACGCCGCCTCCCTGGACGGCGGGCCCGCGCAACGGTTGACGTACTGGGGCAGCGCGAAGACCCAGGTGCGCGGCTGGACTCCCGACGGACAGGTGCTCGCCCTCAGCACCCAGGGCCAGGCCAGCCTGCGCCGCACCTGGGCCCGGGCCGTCCCGCTCGACGGCGGCCCCGCGACGACCCTGCCGTACGGGCCCGTCGGAGACGTCGCCCACGGAGAGCACGGCGTCGTCCTGCTGTCCGCCCCGATGGGGCGCGAGGCCGCCTGGTGGAAGCGCTACCGGGGCGGCACGGCCGGCAAGCTGTGGATCGACCGGGACGGCGACGGCGAGTTCGTCCGGCTGCACGAGGACGTCGACGGCAACCTCGAATACCCCTTCTGGGTGGGAGAGCGGATCGCCTTCCTGTCGGACCACGAGGGCGTCGGCGCCCTGTACTCCTCCCTCGCCGACGGATCCGACCTGCGCCGCCACACCCCCCTTGGGGGCACCTCGCGCTCGAGCGAAGCCGAGAGCGGGGGAGGCTTCTACGCCCGTCACGCGGCCACCGACGGCGCCCGGGTGATGTACACGTCCGCCGGTGAACTGTGGCTCCTCGACGACCTCGACGGCACCGAGCCGCGCCGCCTCGGCATCCGGCTCGGCGGCCAGCGCGTCGACCGGCAGCCGTACCCCGTGAGCGCCTCGCGCTGGTTCTCCGCCGCCGCGCCCGACCACACCGGACGCGGCAGCGCGATCTCCGTACGCGGTGCCGTCCACTGGGTCACCCACCGCTCCGGCCCCACCCGCGCCCTCGCCGCCGAACAGGGCGTCCGCGCCCGGCTGCCCCGAACCTTCCGCGCCGAGGGCGAGGAGCACGTGGTGTGGGTGACCGACGCGGAGGGTGACGACGCCCTCGAGTTCGCCCCCGCCACCGGAGTCGCCCCCGGAGCCACCCCGCGACGGCTCGCCGCCGGCGTGCTCGGCCGGGTCCTCGGCCTCGCCATGGCGCCCGACGGAAGCCGCGCCGCCGTCGCCTCGCACGACGGGCGCGTGCTGCTCGTCGAGCGCGAGAGCGGCGAGGTCCGCGAGGTCGACCGCGGCGAGGACGGGGAGGTCACCGGACTCGTCTTCTCACCCGACTCGGCCTGGCTCGCCTGGTCCCACCCCGGACCCCGCCCGCTGCGCCAGCTCAAGCTCGCCAACACCACCGACCTGTCGGTCACCGAGGCGACCCCGCTGCGCTTCCGCGACTACGCCCCCGCGTTCACCCTCGACGGCAAGCACCTCGCCTTCCTGTCGGCCCGCGCCTTCGACCCCGTCTACGACGAGCACGTCTTCGACCTGGCCTTCGTCGGCGGCTCCCGGCCGTATCTGATCACCCTGGCCGCGACGACCCCGTCCCCCTTCGGGCCGCAGCGCCACGGCAGGCCCTTCGAGGCCCCCGACAAGGACGAGACACCCGACAGCGAGGGCGCCCCCAGCACCCGTATCGACCTCGACGGACTCGCCGACCGGATCGTGCCGTTCCCCGTCGAGGCCGCCCGCTACTCCACACTGCGCGCCGCCAAGGACGGACTGCTGTGGCTGCGCCACCCCGTACGGGGCGTGCTCGGCTCCTCCCGCGCCACCCCGGACGACCCGGACCCGAAGAACGAACTGGAGCGGTACGACCTCGCCCAGCAGCGCATCGAGCATCTCGCCGCCGACGCCGACCACTTCACCGTCACCGGCGACGGCAAGCGGGTCCTGCTGTGGACCGACGGCAAGCTCAAGGTCGTCCCCAGCGACCGGCGCGCCTCGAACGACGACGAGAGCGACACGAACATCACCGTCGACCTGTCGCGGGTGCGCCAGAGCGTCGACCCAGCCGCCGAGTGGCGCCAGATGTACGACGAGACCGGCCGCCTGATGCGGGACAACTTCTGGCGGCCGGACCTGGGCGGCGTCGACTGGGACGCGGTGCTCGACCGGTACCGGCCGGTCCTGGACCGGGTCGCCACCCACGACGACCTCGTCGACCTGCTGTGGGAGGTGCAGGGCGAACTCGGCACCTCGCACGCGTACGTCACCCCGCGCGGCGGATGGAGCGGCGGAGACCGGGCACAGGGGCTCCTCGGCGCGGACATCTCCCGTCACGAGGACGGCAGTTGGCGCATCGACCGGATCCTCCCCTCGGAGACCTCCGACCCCGACGCGCGGGCCCCGCTCGCCGCACCCGGCGTCGCCGTGCGTGCCGGGGACGCGATCCTCGCGGTCGGCGGCCGGCCGGTGGACCCGGTGGCCGGGCCGGCGCCCCTGCTCGTCGGCACGGCGGGCAAACCCGTCGAGCTGACCGTCTCGCCCTCGGGCGGCGGCGATCCGCGCCACGCGGTCGTCGTGCCGCTCGCCGACGAGGAGCCGCTGCGCTACCACGCGTGGGTGACCGACCGGCGCGCCTACGTCCACGAACACTCCGGCGGACGCCTCGGCTATCTGCACGTGCCGGACATGGTCGGCGCCGGGTGGGCGCAGCTCCACCGCGATCTGCGGGTCGAGGTGGCCCGCGAGGGCCTGGTCGTCGACGTCCGCGAGAACCGCGGCGGCCACACCTCCCAGCTCGTCGTGGAGAAGCTCGCCCGGCGGATCGTCGGCTGGGACCTGCCCCGCGGCCTGCGCCCCTACAGCTACCCGGAGGACGCGCCGCGCGGTCCCGTCGTCGCCGTCGCCAACGAGTTCTCCGGCTCCGACGGCGACATCGTCAACGCGGCGATCAAGGCGCTGCGCATCGGTCCCGTGGTCGGCACCCGCACCTGGGGCGGTGTCATCGGCATCGACAGCCGCTACCGCCTCGTCGACGGCACCTCCGTCACCCAGCCCAAGTACGCCTTCTGGATGGAGGGTTACGAGTGGAACGTCGAGAACCACGGCGTCGATCCCGACGTCGAGGTCGTCCAGACGCCGCAGGACCACGCGGCCGGGCGTGACACCCAGCTCGACGAGGCGGTCAGGATCGCGCTGGCCGCACTGGAGGAGAACCCGGCGAAGGCCGCGCCCACGCTGCCGCCGCTGTGACCGGGGCCCCGGTACGGGGGCCGGCGGCGCGAGTCGCCCGCGAGCCGTCGGACGCGCGGGGCCGCTAGCATGCGGAGGTAATGATCGGCTGGCGTGAGGAGGCACACGCATGGCGCAGGAGCCGGGGCGGGACGCGGGCGGGGAAGAACCGCAGGACGACTGCCTGTTCTGCAAGATCGTGGCGGGACAGATCCCGGCGACGCTGGTGCGCGAGAGCGACACGACCGTGGCGTTCCGCGACATAAACCCGCAGGCACCGACGCACATCCTGGTCATTCCCAAGGTGCACCACCCCGACGCGGCGTCCCTGGCCGCCGCCGAACCCGCCGTCGCGGCGGACGTCCTGCGCGAGGCCGGCGAGGTCGCGGCCGAGGAGAAGCTGGAGAGCTACCGCATCGTGTTCAACACGGGCAGCGGTGCCGGCCAGACCGTCTTCCACGCGCACGCCCACCTCCTGGGCGGCCGCGGCATGCAGTGGCCGCCGGGATAACCGGCCTTGTCCGCACGTGAACTGGTGGTCCTCGGCACCGCCAGCCAGGTCCCGACCCGGCACCGCAACCACAACGGCTATCTGCTGCGCTGGGACGGCGAGGGTCTCCTCTTCGACCCCGGCGAGGGCACCCAGCGCCAGATGCTGCGTGCCGGGGTCGCCGCGCACGACCTGAACCGTATCTGCGTCACCCATTTCCACGGTGACCACGCGCTCGGACTCGGCGGGGTGATCCAGCGCATCAACCTCGACCGCGTACCGCACGAGGTGACCGCGCACTACCCGCTCTCCGGAGCGCACTTCTTCGAGCGGCTGCGGTACGCCACCGCCTACCGCGAGACCGCGCGGCTGACCGAGGCGCCGGTCGAGGACGACGGCGTCCTCGCGACGACCCCCGCGTACACGCTCGAGGCCCGCAGGCTCTCCCACCCCGTCGAGTCCTTCGGGTACCGGCTGGTCGAACCGGACGGCCGGCGCATGCTGGTGGAGCGGCTCGCCGAGCACGGGATCAAGGGGCCCGACGTCGGGGTGCTGCAACGGGAGGGCTCGCTGCGGGGTGTCACGCTGGACGACGTCAGCGAGGTGCGGCCGGGACAGAAGTTCGCGTTCGTCATGGACACCCGGCTGTGCGAGGGAGTGGACGCGCTCGCCGAGGGCTGCGACCTGCTGGTCATCGAGTCGACCTTCCTCGACGGCGACCATCAGCTCGCCGCCGACCACGGCCATCTGACGGCCGGCCAGGCAGGCCGGGTGGCCAGGGAGGCGGGCGTACGGCACCTCGTGCTCACCCACTTCAGCCAGCGCTACCCCGACCCCGGGGAGTTCGAGCGCGAGGCCCGCGCGGCGGGCTTCGACGGGGACCTGACGGTGGCGCACGACCTGGTGCGGGTGCCGGTGCCGAAGCGGCACTGAGGACACGACGGCCCCGAGGTCACGGCCCGGGGCCGGCTCCGGTTCCGTGACGCCGGGGCCGGGTGTTCGTGTGCCGGGAGGGTGGGCGTGCCGGGGTGCCGAGAGGGCGGGCGGGCCGGGGTTCGCGTGCCGGGTGGGCGGGCGTGCCGGGTGTCCGTGTGCCGGAAGGACCGGCGTGCCGAGTGGGCGTGCCGGGTGTTCGTGTGCCGGGAAGGTGCTGTTTTCGGTACGTCGGGGGATGAACCGTACGATGCTTCGATGTCCATCCCCAAGGCTGAACTGCACCTGCACATCGAAGGCACCCTCGAACCCGAGCTGGCCTTCGCGCTCGCCGCGCGCAACGGCGTCACACTGCCGTACGCGGACACCGAGGAGCTGCGCAAGGCGTACCTCTTCGACGACCTCCAGACCTTCCTGAACCTGTACTACGAGCTCATGGCCGTCCTGCGGACGGAGGCGGACTTCGCCGACCTGGCCGACGCCTACCTCGCCCGCGCCGCCGCACAGGGCGTACGGCACGCGGAGATCTTCTTCGACCCGCAGGCCCACATCGCCCGGGGCGTGCCGATGGGGACGGTCGTCGAGGGGCTGTGGCGGGCGCTCGGGCGCAGTGAGGAGACCCATGGCGTCTCCACCCAGCTGATCATGTGCTTCCTGCGTGACGAGTCCGCCGAGTCCGCCATGGACACCCTGGAGGCGGCGAGGCCCTACCTCGACCGGATCACCGGCATCGGCCTCGACTCCGCCGAGGTCGGCCACCCGCCCGTCAAGTTCCGCGCGGTGTACGAGGCCGCCGCCGAGCTCGGTCTGCGGCGCGTCGCGCACGCCGGGGAGGAGGGGCCGCCCGCGTACATCACGGAGGCCCTCGACATCCTCGGCGTCGAGCGCGTCGACCACGGGCTGCGCTGCATGGAGGACCCCGAGCTCGTCGAACGGCTCGTCCGGGAGCGGGTGCCGCTGACCCTGTGCCCGCTGTCGAACGTACGGCTGCGCGCCGTGGACGTCCTGGCGGAGCACCCGCTGCCCGCCATGATGGACGCCGGGCTGCTGTGCACCGTCAACTCCGACGACCCGGCCTACTTCGGCGGTTACGTCGGCGACAACTTCGCCGCCGTACGTCAGGCCCTCGGCCTCGGTGAGGAGCGGCTGCGGGAGCTCGCGCGCAACTCGTTCGAGGCGTCCTTCCTGGAGCATGACGAGGAGCGGCGCGCGCGTTACCTCGCCGAGGTCGAGGCGTACGAGTTCGGGTGACCGGACGGAAGGCCGGGTCGGCGGGCGAACGTCAGAAGCTCGCCGGCCCCGGTGCGGCCGCGACGGCCGCCGTGTGCCGGGGCCCCGCCGTCCCGAACGCCTCCCGCTGGGCGGGCACGCCCTCCAGCGGGATCCCGACGACGGGTATGTCCATGGCGGGTATGTCCATGGCGGGGACCTCGGTCACCCTGATCTCCGTGACAGGGAGCTCGGGCACGGGGATCCCGACGATCCGGATGGTGCGGCGTGGGCGCAGGGCCACGAAGGTCATCGGGACGCCGACGAGCAGCAGGCCCGCCGCCAGGACCGTTCCCATCACCGGGTATCCCTCCCGCGCCGACAGCAGGCTGCCGGTGAGCGGGCCGCACGCCGTGCCGAGCGAGGAGGCGGAACCGACGAGGACGGCCCACCGGCCGCGCGGGTCCATGGACGCGGCGAGTCCGATCACATACGAGAGCACGACCGGGTACAGCGAGTTCCAGGCGATCTCGCCCGACGCGAAGGACGTCAGATCGGTGGCCCTCGCGCTCAGCGCGATGCAGCCGGCTATCAGCGCCGTGCCCAGGCCGATCGGCAGCGCCCGGCCCAGCCGTGCGCCGAGGGCACCCGCGCCGACGGTCCCGAGCAGGCCGGCGCCGAGCGCCACCGCGAAGACCGCGCCGACCTCGACCTCGGAGAGGCCGGCCTGGGTCAGGCCTATCCGGCCGCTCACGCCCCACAGGGAGTTCTGCGCGAGGGACCAGAAGAGCATCGCGCCGGCGAGGACCAGGCCGGAGCGGCGGTGCGGGAGCGGGGCGGTGGCGGGCCGGGCGTGGGCGGCCGGTGCGCGCGCGGGAAGCCGTCCGGTCAGCGCCAGCGCGAGCAGCGCGGTGCAGGCGATCGCGGCGAGCGGGTAACCGTGGCCCGGGCCGAGATGGGGGATGGTCAGGTACAGCGCGCCCGCGAGGCCGGAGACGCCGAACAGGCCGAGGGCGGTGATCCGGTGCGGATCGGGCCGGCCGGCGATTCCGGTGGCGGCGACCGTGGTGGCCGTACCGGAGCCGAGGCCGCCGACGATCGCGCCGCCGACCACGAGCGGCAGCGCCGAGGAGAGCGAGGCGGTGCCGTAGCCGGCGGCCGCGAGGAGCAGCCCGGCGCGGGCCAACGCGCGCGGGCCGAAACGGTCTACGCGGGAGGCGAGCAGGAAGCCGGCCGAGGCCGAGCTCAGCAGCAGGACACTGCCGACGGCTCCGGCCTGGGTGGCCGACAGCGGGAGTCCCGCGTCGAGGCGGCCGACGGTGGTGGGGAGCAGATACGCGGCGAGGTACCCGGCCGTGAAAAGGGCGACGAGGGGCCAGGGCGTGGGGGTGCGGGCGGACACGGGCGTTCCCAGGGCAGGCGAGAGCGGCTCAAGAAGAGAGGGGGAGGGGCGGCTGTCGACGGACAGGAACGCGCGGGCAATTTGTATCAAGGTGGGGGTCCGCGAAAAAGGCGTGGCGATGTGATCTGGCCCACTCTTTGTTTGCGGCGGGGAACGCGGGGTATCGGACCCGCTTTCCGACCGAGAAGCCGACGTCTCGAGCACCGGGCCGCGGGCGGGGCGTGGGTCGCGAGAAGGCGAGTGCGCGGCCGGGAGGGCTCGTTCCGTGGGGGGTGTGGGGCGCGGACACCCCGGCGTGATCCACGGCCCGTGTGGCCGGTGTGGTGCACACTGGCCAGATCCGGACCATCCCCAGGGAGCGCACCGTGATCAACGGCGAGGGACCGTTCCGTCAGGCCCATGTCGACCCGCTCGCCGGGCTGCGCAAGGCCGGCGATCCCCCCTGGGACGTCTATCTGACGGGCACGGTGTTCCTGGACATCATCTTCACCGGGCTCGATTCCGCCCCCGTGCGCGGCACCGAGTCCTGGGCGCGCGGCATGGGGTCGAGCCCCGGCGGCGTCGCGAACATGGCGACCGCCCTCGCCCGGCTGGGCCTCAGGACCTCCCTCGCCGCCGCCTTCGGCGACGACCACTACGGGGAGTACTGCTGGGACGCCCTGGAGCAGGGCGAGAACATCGATCTGACACCGTCGCGGACCGTGCCCGGCTGGCACTCGCCGGTCACCGTGTCGATGGCGTACGAGGGCGAGCGGACCATGGTCAGCCATGGGCACGAGCCGCCGCCCGAGGAACCCGCGCCGGAATGCCCGCCGCGCGCGCGTGCCGCCGTCGCCTCGCTGACCCCGGGTGTCCGCGCGCCCTGGATCGAGCAGGCCGCGAGCCTGGGCACCCGGATCTTCGCGGACGTCGGCTGGGACGACACCGGCCGCTGGGACCTGGCGGGCCTCGCCGATCTGGCGCACTGCGAGGCGTTCCTGCCGAACGCCGAGGAGGCCATGCGCTACACCCGCGCCGACTGCCCCCGCGCGGCGGCGCACGCGCTGGCCGAGCACGTGCCGCTGGCGGTCGTCACCCTCGGCTCCGACGGCGCCTACGCCGTGGACGGGCGCTCCGGGGAGAGCGCCGAGGTCCCGGCGATCGCCGTCGAGGCACTGGACCCCACCGGCGCCGGGGACGTCTTCGTCGCCGGTTTCGTCACGGGGACCCTGGCCGGCTGGCCGCTCGCCGACCGGCTCGCCTTCGCCGGGCTGACGGCCGCGCTCTCGGTCCAGGAGTTCGGCGGATCGCTGTCGGCGCCCGGCTGGTCGGAGATCGCCGCCTGGTGGCGCCGGGTCCAGTCGGTCGACGACCAGGACCCGGCGGCCCTGAGCCGGTACGCCTTCCTTGAGGGCCTGCTCCCGGAGGTCACCCGCCCCTGGCCGCTGCGCCGGGCGGTGCCGACGATCGGTTTCGGCCGCTCGGCCTGATGATGTCCGGCACGCGACGGCACGGCGTCCTCGGTGTGCTCTCAGGTCACGACCTCGTCACCTGAGGAAAAGCCCTACGGGTCCATGAGCCCCGCGACGTACGCTGGGAACGCAAGGCTGCCCGTGTGGCAAGCGTGCCGACCGAGGAGGATACGCAGGCCTACAGAGCCGGCCCATGACTCAGACACCCACAGCTCACGGCCCCGTCCAGGGGCAGGCGCGCGCGCACTTCACCGTCCCGGCCAAGCACCCCATGGTGACTGTTCTGGGTTCCGGGGACGCTCTGCTTCGCGTGATCGAGAAGGCCTTCCCGGCGGCCGACATCCACGTCCGGGGAAACGAGATCAGTGCGGTCGGCGACGCCGGTGAAGTCGCTCTCGTCCAGCGCCTGTTCGACGAGATGATGCTGGTGCTCCGCACGGGGCAGCCCATGACGGAGGACGCAGTGGAACGCTCGATCGCCATGCTCAGGGCGAGCGAGAACGGGGAGGGCGACGGCCGGGAGACTCCGGCCGAGGTGCTCACGCAGAACATCCTGTCCTCGCGAGGCCGCACGATCCGCCCCAAGACGCTCAACCAGAAGCGCTACGTCGACGCCATCGACAAGCACACCATCGTGTTCGGCATCGGCCCCGCCGGTACGGGCAAGACGTACCTCGCCATGGCGAAGGCCGTCCAGGCGCTCCAGTCCAAGCAGGTCAACAGGATCATCCTGACCCGCCCGGCGGTCGAGGCCGGTGAGCGTCTGGGCTTCCTGCCCGGCACGCTCTACGAGAAGATCGACCCCTATCTGCGCCCGCTGTACGACGCGCTGCACGACATGCTCGACCCGGACTCGATCCCGAAGCTGATGGCCTCGGGGACGATCGAGGTCGCGCCGCTGGCGTACATGCGCGGCAGGACCCTCAACGACGCCTTCATCATCCTGGACGAGGCCCAGAACACGAGCCCCGAACAGATGAAGATGTTCCTCACCCGGCTCGGCTTCGAGTCGAAGATCGTGATCACGGGTGACGTGACACAGGTCGACCTCCCGAGCGGCACGAAGTCGGGTCTTCGGCAGGTCCAGGACATCCTGGAGGGTGTCGAGGACGTCCACTTCTCGCGGCTCACGTCCCAGGATGTCGTCCGGCACAAGCTGGTCGGCCGTATCGTCGACGCGTACGAGAAGTACGACAGCGAGAACGGCACCGAGAACGGCTCGAACAAGAGCCGGGGCCACAAAGGGAAGTAGACCAGCACAGCCATGTCGATCGACGTCAACAACGAGTCCGGAACCGAGGTCGACGAGCAGGCGATCCTCGACATCGCCCGCTACGCGCTCGCACGGATGCGCATCCACCCGCTCTCCGAGCTCTCGGTGATCGTCGTGGACACCGACGCCATGGAGCAGCTGCACATCCAGTGGATGGACCTGCCGGGTCCGACGGACGTCATGTCCTTCCCGATGGACGAACTGCGCCCGCCGTCGAAGGACGACGACGAGCCGCCGCAGGGGCTGCTCGGCGACATCGTGCTCTGCCCCGAGGTCGCCGAGCAGCAGGGCAAGGACGCCCCGACGCAGCACTCCATGGACGAGGAGCTCCAGCTGCTCACCGTCCACGGAGTGCTGCACCTCCTCGGCTACGACCACGAGGAGGCCGACGAGAAGGCCGAGATGTTCGGCCTCCAGGCAGCCATCGTGGACGGCTGGCGCGCGGAGAAGGGCATCACGGGCCCGTCTCCGGCCCCGACCGTGTCATGAGTCCTCAGCTGGTCATCGGTGCCATCGTTCTGGTCGTCGTGGCCTGGCTCGCCGCCTGCGCGGAGGCGGGCCTCGCGCGCGTCTCCAGCTTCCGTGCCGAGGAGGCGGTCCGCGCCGGCCGGCGCGGCAGCGCCAAGCTCGCGCAGGTCGCCGCGGACCCGACGCGCTATCTGAACGTGGCGCTGCTGCTCCGGGTGGTCTGCGAGATGGCGGCCGCGGCGCTCGTCGTCTTCGCCTGCCTGAAGGAGTTCGACAAGACCTGGCAGGCCCTCGCCGTCGCCATCACCGTCATGGTCCTCGTGTCGTACGTCGCGGTCGGTGTCTCGCCGCGCACCATCGGCCGCCAGCACCCGCTGAACACCGCGACCGCGGCGGCGTACGTCCTGCTGCCGCTCGCGCGGATCATGGGACCGATCCCGCCGCTGCTGATCCTCATCGGCAACGCGCTCACCCCCGGCAAGGGATTCCGGCGCGGCCCGTTCGCCTCCGAGGCGGAGCTGCGGGCGATGGTCGACCTGGCCGAGAAGGAGTCGCTGATCGAGGACGAGGAGCGCCGCATGGTGCACTCGGTCTTCGAGCTCGGCGACACCCTCGTGCGCGAGGTCATGGTGCCCCGCACCGACCTCGTCGTCATCGAGCGCTACAAGACCATCCGGCAGGCCCTCACCCTCGCCCTGCGCTCCGGCTTCTCGCGCATACCCGTCACCGGGGAGAACGAGGACGACATCGTCGGGATCGTCTACCTCAAGGACCTGGCCCGCAAGACGCACATCAGCCGCGACGCCGAGTCCGAGCTGGTCTCCACGGCCATGCGGCCGGCCGCGTTCGTGCCCGACACCAAGAACGCCGGCGACCTGCTGCGCGAGATGCAGCAGGAGCGCAACCACGTCGCCGTCGTCATCGACGAGTACGGCGGCACGGCCGGCATCGTCACCATCGAGGACATCCTCGAGGAGATCGTCGGCGAGATCACCGACGAGTACGACCGCGAACTCCCGCCCGTCCAGAAACTCGGCGACGACAGCTTCCGGGTGACCGCCCGCCTCGACATCGGCGACCTCGGCGAGCTGTACGGCTTCGAGGCCTACGACGACGAGGACGTGGAGACCGTCGGAGGGCTGCTGGCCAAGGCGCTGGGACGGGTCCCGATCGCCGGTGCCTCCTCGGTGGTCCAACTGCCCGACGGGCGCGAGCTGCGGCTCACCGCGGAGGCCGCGGCCGGCCGTCGGAACAAGATCGTCACGGTGCTCGTCGAGCCGGTCGGCCCGGCCGGGCCCCCTCGCGAGGAGAAGCCGGAGTGACCCCGCAGCAGCTGCGCGCGTTCTGCCTGTCCTTCAACGCCACCGTCGAGGACTTCCCCTTCAACCCCGAGACCTCGGTCTTCAAGGTGCTGGGCAAGCTCTTCGCGCTGACGAACCTCGACGGGCGCCCGCTCACGGTCAACCTGAAGTGCGTCCCCGAGGACGCGATCCGGCTGCGCGAGCAGCACCAGGGGCTGATCGTCCCGGGCTATCACATGAACAAGCGGCACTGGAACACGGTGACCGTCGACGGCGAGCTCCCGGACCGTCTGGTCCGGGAGCTCGTCGAGGATTCCTACGATCTCGTCGTGGCCGGTCTGCCGCGGGCCGAGCGGCTGCGCCTCGACCGTCCCTGACCCGGTGCGGGCCGGCGCCACCCTCAGCGGGTGCCCGCCGTGCCCCGCCGCCCGAGTCCGACCGAGACGAGCGCCGCCGCCGCGAGCACGACGGCCGCGTCCAGGGCGAGGACCGTGTGGACGCCGCTCAGCAGGTCGTGCGAGGTGGTCGCGAGGACACCGAGGAGCGGGATGCCGACGGTGATGCCCACCTGCTGGGTCGAGGTCACCAGACCGGTGGCCAGGCCCTGCTCCTCGTCGGGAACGCCCGAGGTGACGGTCAGACCGTACGAGATGATCGCGCCCAGGTGGCACATGCTGGCCAGCGACACCCCGGCGACGGCGATCCAGACCGACCAGGTGTGCGCGTTCAGCAGCAGCATCCCCGCCACGAACAGGCCCTGACCGGCCAGCGAGCCGGCCAGCGTGCGCCGGGCGCCGAAGCGGCCGATGACCTTCGGGGCGTACACCCCGGCAACGGCCGACAGCACACCCTGCACACCGAAGACCAGGCCCGTCTCGAAGGCGGAGAGGCCGAGCGTCTCCTGGAGGTACAGGGTCAGCGCGAACACGACCGTCGACATCATCGAGAAGGTGACCAGGCCGCCCAGGTTGCCCCACGCCACGGTGCGGCGGCGCAGCATCCTCAGGCTGACGAGCGGGGCGTCGGCACCGGACTCGATCCGGACGAAGGCACCCAGCAGGAGCACGCCCAGGGCGAGCGTCGTGACGACGTCCGCGCCGCCGAAACCGCGCTCGGCCGCCGTCGACAGCGCGTAGATCAGGGCCAGCAGGCCACCGGTGACGGTGACCGCGCCGGGGATGTCCAGGCGAGGGCGGCCCTGGGCACCGGCCGCGGCGGCGTGCGGGGTGCGGGACGTGGGCAGCAGAGCGACCGCGAGCGGCAGCACGATCAGCGCGAACAGCGACAGCAGCCCCATCGTCGAACGCCAGCCCAGCACGTCGGTCAGGACGCCGCCCGCCACCATGCCGATCGTGAAGCCGAGCGACAGGAGCGTGCCGGAGATGCCGAGCGCGCGGTCACGGGCGGGGCCCTCCGGGAACGTCGTGGTCAGCAGCGACATGCCGGTCGGCACGATCGCCGCCGCCGCGAGCCCTTGCAGGGCCCGTCCGGCCAGGAACGACGCCGGGTCCCAGGCGAAGGTCGCGAGCAGCGAGGCCGACCCGAACACGGTCAGCCCGGCGAGGAAGAGTCTGCGGCGGCCGTACAGGTCGCCGATCCGGCCGAAGAGGAGCAGGAAGCCGCCGGACGGCAGGGCGAAGGCGGTGACGGCCCACTGGAGGGCGGACCGGCTCATGCCGAGGTCCCGGCCGAGCACGGGCAGCGCCACGTTCAGGACGGAGAAGTCCAGCGCGACCATGAACTGGGCGGCGCACAGCACCAGGAGCACGAGTGCGTCCCGTCCCGACAGCCGGTCCGCGCGCGGTGGCCGGTCCTCCTTCGGGCGGGCGCGGCGAGTGGGACGAGCGGCGGAGGTCCCGGCCCGGGGGCCGTTCGTGGTGCCCGGATCGATGCCCGGCGCGCCGTCGCCGGGGGTGCGGATGGTGGACTCGGTGGTCGTCTCCGTGGTCATGGCAAGAGCTTGCGGCGGCCGGAACATCCGTGGGGAGCCGGAACTTATGCTGGTGGCCGCACCACCAGTCACCGAAGGGGGAGACACGTGACGGAGGACGCGCCGAGGGCCCAACGGCGTCCGGAGCTGCGCGAGTTCCTGATGAGCCGCAGGGCACGGGTGTCACCGGCCGAGGCCGGGCTCCCGGACGGCGGAGCCCGCCGCCGCACACCGGGGCTGCGCCGCGAGGAGGTCGCCGTCCTCGCGGGCGTGGGCGCCTCCTGGTACCAGTGGCTGGAACAGGGACGGGACATCTCCGTGTCGCCGCAGGTCCTGGACTCCGTCGCCCGTGTGCTGCGGCTCAGCAACACCGAGCGCCGCCATCTGTACACGCTGGCCGGGCTGAACCCGCCCGCGCCCGAAGTGGCCCCGGGGGACCGGGACATGTGCGACGGGCTGCGGCGGCTGATCGACACGTGGATGCCGTATCCGGCGCACATCATGGACCCGTACTACAACTGCGTCATGTACAACGACGCCGCCGCGGTGGTCCTCGGCATGCGTCCGGAGAACACCCAGAACTGCATCGTCGACTTCTTCACCGACCCGCTCTACCGGGGCCGTTCACGCACCTGGGAGCACAACGCCCGTACGGTCGTGGCCCAGTTCAGGGCCTCGTGCGCCGCCGCGCCCGACGACGAGGGGTTTCGCGAGCTGCTGGCCGAACTGACGGACGCCAGCGTCGAGTTCGCCGAGCTGTGGGAGCGGCGGGACATCGAGGACGCCGGGCAGATCCGCAAGGAGCTCGACCATCCTCTGGTGGGACTGCTCGCCGTCGAGTCCACCGCGATGAAGGTGCCGGTCAGGCCCGATCTCACGATCGTGCTGCACACGCCGCTGCCGGAGGAGAACACGGCCGCCAAGCTGGAGTGGCTCGCCTCGCCCGAGGGGCGCCGGGGGTCGATGTATCCGGTGGCCGGGTGACCCGTCGGCGGGAGACGGTGCCGGCACTTCGTATGCTCTGGTCATGACCGACAGCAGCGCGCTCGACCCCGAGGACCGCAAGATCGTCACCCTGGCCCGTTCCGCGCGGGCCCGCAACGGTGTGCCCGAGGGCGCGGCCGTACGCGACGAGACGGGGCGTACGTACGTCGCCGGGACCGTGGAGCTGGAGTCCCTGCGGCTGAGCGCCCTTCAGACCGCCGTGGCGATGGCCGTGGCGTCCGGGGCGAAGTCCCTGGAGGCGGCGGCCGTGGTGTCCGGGGCCGAGGCGGTCAGCGACGCGGACCGCGCGGCCGTACGGGATCTCGCCGGGCCCGCGACGCCGGTGCTGCTGGCCGGGCTCGACGGTGTCGTACACCTGACGGTGACCGCGGGCTGAGAAGGCTCCCCTCCCGCCCCCGGACGAACGGAAGGACGGCCCGGACTGCCGGGCCGTCCTCGAAGCGGTCTCGGAAGCCGAGTCTCAGAAGCCGAGCTTGCGCAGCTGACGGGGGTCGCGCTGCCAGTCCTTGGCGACCTTCACATGGAGGTCGAGGAAGACCGGCGTGCCGAGCAGCGCCTCGATCTGCTTGCGGGACTTGATACCGACGTCCTTCAGGCGCTTGCCCTTGGGGCCGATGACGATCCCCTTCTGGCTGGGGCGCTCGATGTAGACGAAGGCGTGGATGTCCAGGAGCGGCTTGTCGGCGGGGCGGTCCTCGCGCGGCAGCATCTCCTCGACCACGACGGCGATGGAGTGCGGAAGCTCGTCACGGACGCCCTCCAGGGCGGCCTCCCGGATCAGCTCCGCGATCATGACCTGCTCCGGCTCGTCCGTCAGGTCGCCCTCGGGGTAGAGGGCGGGGCCCTGCGGCAGCAGCGGGGCGATCAGGTCGGCCAGCAGACCCACCTGATCGTCCCCGACCGCCGACACCGGAACGATCTCGGCCCACTCGAACCCGAGCTCCCGGCCGAGCTGGTCGATCGCGATGAGCTGTTCGGCCAGCGTCTTGCTGTCGACGAGGTCGGTCTTGGTGACGATCGCGATCTTCGGCGTCTTCTTGATCGACGCCAGTTCCTTCGCGATGAAGCGGTCACCCGGGCCGAGCTTCTCGTTCGCGGGCAGGCAGAAGCCGATCACGTCGACCTCGGCCCAGGTGGTGCGGACGATGTCGTTGAGCCGCTCGCCCAGCAGGGTGCGCGGTTTGTGCAGGCCGGGGGTGTCGACGAGGATCAGCTGCGCGTCGGGCCGGTGCACGATGCCGCGCACGGTGTGCCGCGTGGTCTGCGGCTGGTCGGCGGTGATCGCCACCTTCTGGCCGACCAGAGCGTTCGTGAGGGTGGACTTGCCCGCGTTGGGGCGGCCCACGAAACAGGCGAAGCCGGCGCGGTGGTTCTCCACTGCCTCGGACGGCTCGGATGACTGGTTGCGAACGCTCATGGCGCCCATTGTCCCTGATCGTCGGGTGCCCGCCGTACCAAGGTGTTCGATACGTGCGAAGCCGTGGTCCCGATCCCCGTGAAGCCGTCGTTCCGGTACGCGTGAACGGATCGCTCCGGTACCCGCGCACGAGTCGTCCCGGGACCCGCGAACAGGTCGCTCCAGGGCGCGGTGCCGCCCGCCTCCCCGGTGAGGAATCGGAAATCACGGCGCAATGAAACACGGCGGAAACGCGGGCGTGCGCAACCGGAAACGCGCGCCGACGACGCTCTGACGACGCCCCCACCCAATACCCCCACCCCAGTCCCCACCTCGTGCCCCCCACTCCGTTGGAGAGACCGTGACTCTGGCCGCTTCCCGGATCGACACCGGCGACACCGCCTGGCTGCTCGCCGCCACCGCGCTCGTCCTCCTGATGACCCCCGGTCTCGCCCTGTTCTACGGCGGCATGGTCCGCGCGAAGAGCGTGCTCAACATGCTGATGATGAGCTTCGTGTCGATCGCCCTGGTCACGGTGGTGTGGCTGACCGCCGGATACTCCCTCGCGTTCGGCCCGGACGCGTTCGGCGGGCTCGTCGGCGGGCTGGAGCACGCCGGGATGGCGGGGATCGGTCCCGACAGCGTGCAGGGCACCGTGCCCACCCTGCTCTTCGCCACCTTCCAGCTCACCTTCGCGATCATCACCGCCGCGCTGATCAGCGGCGCCGTCGCCGACCGGGCGAAGTTCGGGGCCTGGCTCGTGTTCGTGCCCGTCTGGGCGCTGCTCGTATACGTTCCCGTCGCGCACTGGGTGTGGGGCCCGGGCGGCTGGATCCGTGACGGTCTCGGCGCGCTCGACTTCGCGGGCGGTATGCCGGTCGAGATAGCCTCGGGCGCCTCCGGGCTCGCGCTGTGCCTGGTCCTCGGACCGCGGCTCGGCTTCAAGAAGGACGCCATGCGGCCGCACAACCTGCCCATGGTCGTGCTCGGCGCCGGTCTCCTGTGGTTCGGCTGGTTCGGCTTCAACGCCGGGTCCGCCCTCGGCGCCAACGGTCTGGCCGCCGCGGCCTTCCTCAACACCCTCGCCGCCGGCTGCACGGGCCTGCTCGGCTGGCTCCTCGTGGAGCAGCGCCGCGACGGCCACCCGACCACCCTGGGCGCGGCCTCGGGCGCGGTCGCCGGGCTGGTGGCGATCACCCCTTCGTGCGGAGTGGTGTCCCTGCTGGGCGCGCTCGTCGTCGGGCTCGCCGCCGGCGTCGTCTGCTCGTACGCCGTGGGCTGGAAGTTCCGGCTGAACTACGACGACTCGCTGGATGTCGTCGGCGTCCATCTGGTCGGCGGTGTCATCGGCACCCTGCTCATCGGCTTCTTCGCCGTCCACGGGATGACCGGCGGCGCCGAGGGGCTGCTGTACGGCGGAGGGCTCGGTCAGCTCGGCCGGCAGCTGGTCGCCGTGGCGGCCGTCGGGACGTACGCGTTCGGCGCCACGTACGGCATCGGCACACTGATCGACCGGTTCATGGGGCTGCGCGCGGACGAGGAGCAGGAGCTGACCGGCCTGGACCTTACGGTGCACGCCGAGAGCGCCTACGATCACGGGGTCCTGGGCCACGGCGCCCCGGTGTCGTCGTCCCTTCCCGTCGCGCAGAAGGTCAAGCCCCAGGCATGAAGCTCATCACCGCGGTCGTCAAGCCCTACCGACTCGACGAGGTCAAGACCTCCCTCCAGGAGCTCGGTGTGCACGGGATGACCGTCACCGAGGCCAGCGGGTACGGACGTCAGCGCGGGCACACCGAGGTGTACCGCGGCGCCGAGTACCAGATCGACCTGGTCCCCAAGGTCCGGATCGAGGTCGTCGTCGAGGACGCGGAGGCCGACGCGGTCATCGACGCGGTGGTCAGGGCCGCGCAGACCGGGAAGATCGGAGACGGAAAGGTGTGGTCCGTACCCGTGGAGACGGTCGTACGGGTACGGACGGGCGAACGCGGGCCCGACGCACTCTGAGCGTCACCACGGCCGCGGCGACAGCGGCCGCCGCCAGCAAGGCCACCAGCCACGGCAGGGCGAGGAACGACACACTCGCCGACTCCCTGGTCCCCGGCGCGCTGGCCGTCAGCGTCACATCACCCCAGTCGAGCTGAGGCGCTCCGTGCCAGCGCGCGGTGAGCCGGACCCGCTGGCCGGGGAGCAGTTCCGAGGGGATGCCCGCGAGCTCGCGGGACAGCAGGGTCCGTCCGAAGAGGCCCTCGGCCTTCAGGCGCACCTTCGGGTTCAGCGTCACGTTGCCCGTGTTGTGGAGGGTGTACGAGACGGTGGCCGTGCCGGAGCCCGTGCCGGGGATCAGCGGCTGGTGGTGGCTGAGACGCACCTTCTCCACGGCCAGGGCGGGGACGGTGGGCCCACCGACCCGGAGGTACACCCGGGCGGCGACGGCGCGTCGCACCCCGACCGTGAGGGAGCCCGAGCCCGTCTCGATCCGTTCGTCGAGCGCCACCAGCGCGCCCGGATGGTCGCCGGGTTCGGCCCGCTCCGGGACCCGCAGAGTGAACGGCACGGTGACCCGGCCGTGCGCCGGCACGGTGACCCGGGAGCGCGCGGGCCGGGCCCACGCCCCCACCCCGCGCTGTTTCTCCGCCAGGGTGCGGACGGCGAAACCGCCGTCGCGGGCGGTGTTGTAGGCGTCGGCCGCGTACAGCCGGAACGTCAGGGGACCACCGGTCTTGTTGGCGACGGTGACCTTGTCCCGGATGGTCTGGCCGGGGTCGGCGGAGAGGTAGAAGTAGGGCCGCGCGGCGATGCGCGAGGAGACGGGGTAGACCGACCAGCTGCCGTTGTCGGCCGCGTACGCGGGTGTGGCCGCGAGGGCCATGAGGGCGGGCAGGACCAGGAACACGCTCAGGAGGAGGGCATACGGCTTGCGCATGGGTGCGGACCCCCGCGGACGGCATCGGCGGACTGGTGGCTGTCGTCGTGACAGCCCCTGCGTGGACGGGCGGGTGCGCGCCCGGCCACCGGGGTGCGGAAGACCGGTCGAGTTGCGGACCGGTCAGCTGAGCGTCAGCGTGAGCACACCGGAGTACGAGCCTGGAGGCGTGAACGCCGGTACGTTCAGCGACAGTCCGGCGTCGACGGTGAACTCACCGCCGGTCACCGCCCCGTTGGGGGTGGACGCCAGGGTCGCTCCCGAGGTGCCCACCGTGCCGGACGAGCCGGCCTGGCAGGTGCTCGGACTGCCGGCCTTGGTGACGCAGGCCGGGGCCCAGCTCAGGGCACCGGCACCGATCTTCGCGCCGGGGCCGGTGAAGTCGGTGACCTTGCCGGTCAGGGACCAGCCCGCGGGCCCGCCGCGGAAGTCCTTGACCGTCACCGTCTGAAGGGCGCCCGTGGAGGCTCCGCCCTTGCCGTAGTCGACCGCCGACAGCGCGACGGCGTCCCCGGCCTGGGTCATCGACAGCGTGCCCGCCCTCACCGTGGTGGTGAGCTTCTGACTGCCGTCGGGGACAGGCGTGTTGTCGGTGACGACATACGCGGCGGGACCTGCTCCGGTGTCCGCGTTCCAGCTTCCTCCCTCGTACGCGACCACGCCGGTCGTCGTCTTGTCGTTGACGACGAGCGAGCCGCTGAAGGAGCCCTGGGCGTTCGCGGTCACGGTCGCCGTGTCGGCGGTCTGGGTCGCCCCGGACCGTCCGGCGAGGGTGACTGCGGCGCCCGGGGTGAAGTTGCTGCCGGTGACGGTCACGCTGTCACCGGGGTTCCCGGAGGCCGAACCGAGCTGGATGGCCCGGGTGTTGGTCTGTCCGCCACCCGTCGCGGTGGCCGTCTCCGACACCGGGGCGGGCGGGTTGGTGACCGTGCACGGGGTGTCCAGTTCCAGGATGTAGCTGGTGTGGATGTTGTAGTCACCGGGCGACAGGGTGATCGCGCCGGGCGCGGTCACGGTGAACGTGCCGGTCATGCTGAACGACGGGAAGGCGCCCTTGCCGGGCACCGGGTCGTTCTTCTTGGGACCGGCGACGGTGACGCTGCCGGTCTGCGCCCCGCCGAGGGTGACCTTGCCGGTCGGCGTCATGATGTCGGCCGGCAGGGCGAGATCGGTGGGGTTGCTGGCGGCGGGCGCGACCACCGTGTAGGTCACGGTGACCGTGTCGCCGACCTTGGGACTGGCGTTGTCCACCGCGATCTTCGCGGTGGTGGTGCCGTCGATCGGCGGGAGGCCCGCGACCGCCGGTGGGATGCAGTGCGTGGCGAAGTCCACGTTCGTGGGTGCGGCTCCGGCCGGGGCGGCCAGCGCCCCTCCCGCGGTGAGCGCGAGTACGGTCGCCCCGAGCAGGGCCGCGACGCGGCGTCTTCGGGTTGTCGGACCCTTTGGTGACATGGTTGGTGCCCCCTCCTGAGGGATGCGGGCGCAGCGGCTCGTCTGCGCCGCCAGGGGGACATTGATGTGCCGGCGGTGTGAGAAGTCAATGGAGTCCTGGTGCAGTGACTGATGGCCCATCAGGTTCTGTCATGGTCACCGACTCGACCGACAGCAAGTGGAGTCGAGGGTTCGGGGGCGAGGTGACGGAGAAGGCGCCGGGAGCCGGGCCGGTGTCGCTGCGCGCGGGCGGCACCGGCCCTTCTCACGTCGGGGCGCGGTGGATCAGTCGAAGACGAACGGGCCCGGGGACTGCGGTGCGTCCGCCGTGCAGGTGATCGTGATGCCGAAGATCGTCATCTTCAGGGAGCCCCCGTAGAACTCCAGGCTGTCGCCCGGGGCGACGGTGCCGTCGAGGGGGCCGACCGACACTCCGCTGCCGGTGGCCATCGCGGGGTTCTTCCTGCCGCTGAAGGCGGTGGTCCCGCCGTTCGCGTTCGCCAGGGTCAGGGTCGAGGCGACCGAGTTCGCGGCGATCGGGATCGGGGCCGTGATGGCGGTCGAGCTGAGGGTGATGGTCGCGGCCGTGCCGTCCTGCGTGGCCGTGAGAGTGGCCGCACCACCGCCACCGATGGTGCAGGTCGCGTTGATGGTGGCTGTCTGGGGAGTGACGGCCGCGGCGGTCGGCGCGAAGGCCAGACCGGTCGCGGCGAGGGTGCCGGCGGCTAACGCCGAGACCGTTGCGAGTCGCTTGCCTCTCATCGAAATCCCTTCCCTTGTGGGGGAATTGCCATGTGGGGATGGTCGGGACGGAGCCGTCCGCCCTGGTCCGGGCACACGGGCTCCTCACCTTGGTGCCGGTGAGGGTGCGGGGAGACGTGTACGCGGACCGTCCGCTCGTGGGGATGCGGGACGCCGTGCGGAGGCGTGACCGACGGTCCGTCGGAATGTGCGGTTCCATTGAGGCGCGGGTGCCTCACGATTGCAAGGGAAGCGGGCCCTTTCCTTCAACGGTCGGAGAAAGTGGCCGAAGTTGGCTCCCGGGCGGCGCGGAGGGCCGCCGGCGCCTCGCCTCCGGGCCCGGGAAGAGCACCGGCGCCTTGCCTCCGGGCCCGGGACGTCAGCCGTGACCGCCGGCCGGAGTCATGTTCTGGAGGCCGACCACCCGCAGCAGCCGCAGACGCTCGTGGGACTCGGTGCCGGGGCGTGCCGTGTGGACGACGAGGAGCTGGTTGTCGCCGGAGCTGAGCAGGATCTCGCAGTCGAGTTCCAGCAGACCGACCGTCGGGTTCAGGAACCGCTTGGTCGCGGAGCGTCGCACGGCGACCTCGTGGGACTCCCAGAGCTCCGCGAACTCCCGGCTCGTGGAGCGGAGTTCGGCCACCAGGGCGGCGGGTGCCGGGTCGTCGGGGCGGGCCGCGGTGACCGCGCGCAGGTTGGCGACATGGGAGCGGGCGTGCTCGGGGCGGTCCTCGGGCGGGAAGAGGGTACGGGACCGCGGGTCGGTGAAGAACCGGCGTACGAGATTGCGCCCGGGTTCGGCCTCGCCCGTCAGCGCCGCCGCCATCGCGTTCTGCGCGAGCAACTCGCCGTAGTCGGTCACGACCTGGGCGGGTGCGTCGTACAGCCGGTCGAGGATCAGCAGCAGCCCGGGGCGCACGTGCGAGGAGGCGCCCGCGGTGCGGGGCGGTTCCTCGCCGGCCAGGTGGAAGAGATGGTCCCGCTCGTCGCCGGTGAGCCGCAGCGCCCGCGCCAGCGCGCCCAGCATCTGCCGGGAGGGGCGCGGTCCGCGGGACTGTTCGAGCCGGGTGTAGTAGTCCACGGACATGCCCGCGAGAGCAGCCACCTCCTCGCGGCGCAGGCCGGGGGTGCGGCGCCGGGAGCCTGCCGGGAGCCCCACGTCGGAGGGCTCCAGACGGGCACGGCCGCGGCGTAGGAAGTCGGCTACCTCGGGTCGGTCCACCTCTCCAGGGTGACGCAGGCCTCCGGTCTTATCCAGGGACCGCCGGTCCCTGGATCAGGAGGTCTCTCCCGCCCCGGGCGGCACGGGGGGACGGTGGAGGCCGACGAGAGGAACACATCATGCTGACACTGGTGACCGGAACCACCGGCGAGGTCGGGCGCCGCTTCGTGCCCCGCCTGCTGCGACAGGCACCCCCCGGCGACCGGGTGAGGGTCCTGGTCCGCGACGAGTCCCGGGCGGCGGCCCTGGCCGGGCTCACCGGCCCGACCGGCCTCGGGCCGGAGATCGCCGTCGGGGACCTGCGCGACTCCGAGACCCTGGGCAAGGCCCTCGCGGGCGTGGACGCGGTGGTGAACATCGCGGCGGCCTTCCGCGGCGTACCGGACGACGAGGCCTGGGCGGTCAACCGCGACGCCGCGCTGGAACTGGGCAATGCCGCCGTCTCCGCGGGGGTGCGCAGGTTCGTGCAGGTCAGCACCAACCTGGTGTACGGGACCGGCCGGGGGCGCCCGTTGGCCGAGGACGACGAGAGCCTGCCGGGCGGCGAGATGTGGGGCGCGTACCCGGCGTCCAAAGCGGAGGCGGAGCGCGGCCTGCTCGCGATGGAGGGCGGGATGGACGTACGGATCGGCCGGCTCGCCTTCGTCTACGGGGAGGGCGACCCGCATCTCGCCGCCTCGATGCGGTGGGCCGCGCACTGGGCGGCGGGTCAGCGGCTCCAGATGGTCCACCACGCGGACGTCGCCCAAGGTCTGCGCCGCCTGCTGTACGCCCCCGGCGTGGGCGTCGGCCGGATCTACAACATCGCCGACGACGCCCCCGTCACCACCGTCGACCTGCACCGGATCAACGGCGTCGAGGTGCCGCCCGCCCTGTACGAGCGCGCCGACCCCGACCCCTGGCACGGCATCGTGTCCACCGACCGCATCCGCCACGACCTGGGCTTCCGCCCGGTGTACCCGTCCCTGTGGACGGCCCGCGACGCCGGGGCCCTGTGACCGGGCGGGCGGCCGGGGTCCGGTGACCTGACCCGGTGGGTGGAAGGGGCACGGTGATCCGGTGGACAGCCGGGGTCCGGTGACCCGGTGGGCAGACGGGGCCCGGTGACCCGGCGGGCGGCCCGGGTCACCGGGCCGTCCGCTCAGTCCACCCCCTTGATCCGCACCACCAGCACCGCCCCCACGAGGCCGATCACCGCCGCGACCAGGTACAGGACCCGGTAGCCGCCCAGATAGGTCACGACCGGGGCCGCCAGCACCGGGGCCGCGACCTGGGGGAGGGCGTTGGCGATGTTGATGACGCCGAGGTCCTTGCCGCGGTCACGGGCCTTCGGCAGGACGTCGGTCATCAGGGCGAAGTCGACGGAGGTGAAGACGCCGAAGCCGACGCCGAGGACGGCCGCGGCGACGATCGCGCCGGGCCAGGTCTGCCAGCCGGCCAGCGCCGCAGTGGCCACCGCCATCAGCACGCCCGACCAGATCACGAACGGCTTGCGGCGGCCCAGCCGGTCCGACCACACCCCGCCCACCACGACCGTGGCGAGGAGCGTGACCCCGTTCACCGCGGTGAGGACCAGAACGCCCTGCTCGGGGTCGTCCAGGTGCAGTCTGTCCCGCAGGTAGTAGAGCAGGTACAGCAGCACCAGGGCGTTGCTGAGGTTGATCAGGAAGCGGGTCAGCCAGGCCCACGCGAGGTCGGGGTGTTCACGCGGACTCAGCCGGAACGAGGCGAGGAACGCCCGCCCCGACCAGGGCGGCCGGGCCGCCACCGGCAGGCGCAGGTCAGGGAAGCGGAGCACGTACGGCAGGACGCCCACCAGGGTGAACACCGCGCACGCCGCGTATCCGCCGCCGGTGCCGCCAGCCACTGTCGCGAGCCCCGTGCCGCCGACCACGCCGAGGATCTGCGCCGCACCCAGCCAGCCGCCCACGCTGCCGCGCTGGAGCCGGGGCACCCGGTCCGGGACGGCCGCGGTGACCGCGGCGAACGCGGCGTTCAGGGTCAGCTGGACCAGACACCAGCCCGCCGCCATCGTCCACACGCCGCCCGCGCCCGCGAGGAGCAGCAGCGACAACGCGCCGCCGGCCGCTCCGGCCACGATCCACGGCGTCCGGCGGCCCCGTCGCGCGGTCGTCCGGTCGGAGAGCGCGCCGAAGAGCGGGTTGGCGACCAGCGAGACGACCGCGCCCGCGCCCGTCACCCAGGCCAGCATCGTCTCCTTGGACATGCCGGAGCCGGGTGCGAAGTCCTCCGCCTGGGAGGCGAGGAGGATCTGGAGGGGGCCGTACCAGCCCACCCAGATCGCCCCGTTGGCGAGCGAGAGCGCCGAGGTCCAGCCCCGGCCGACCCGCCGGGCGGGCTCGGCGAGGGCGTCCACGGGTATGGCCGGGTGGTCGGCCGCGGTCATCTCTGCGCCCGCAGGGCGTCCCGCAGCCAGGCGTACGAGGCCTTCGGCGTCCGCTCCAGCGTGTCGTAGTCGACGTGCACGAGGCCGAAGCGGCGCGCGTATCCCTCCGCCCACTCGAAGTTGTCCATCAACGACCAGACGAAGTAGCCGCGTACGTCGACGCCCTGCTCCAACGCCGCGTGCAGGGCCCGGACATGGCCGTCCAGGAAGGTGATGCGCGCCTGGTCGTCGAGGCCCTCGTACGAGCAGCCGTTCTCGGTGATGACGACGGGCGGGAGCCGGTCGCCGTAGCGCTCGCGGAAGCCGGTGAGCAGTTCGGTCAGCGCCTCGGGCACCACCGCCCAGCCGAAGTCGGTGACCGGGTAGCCCTCGAGTTCCTTGACGGTGAAGGGCAGTTCGGCGGGCAGCGTGAGTCCGCCGAACTCGATCTCCGCTCCCTCGGGGGCGCCCACCTTGGTCGGCTGGTAGTAGTTGATCCCGTACCAGTCGACCGGCTCGCCGATGATCTTCAGATCGGCCTCGACGTCACCGGGCATCAGCTCGGCGATGCCGTCGGGGTAGCGGCCCAGCAGAACGGGGTCGGCGAAGAGCCGGTTGAGCAGGAGGTCGTAGAAGTCGGCCGCCTCCACGTCCTCGGTACGGTCCGAGGCCGCCCAGGTCGGGCCGTGCGAGTTGGCGATCCCGATGTCGCCCGCACCGGCGGCGCGCAGGGCCCGTACGGCCAGTCCGTGGGCGAGGAGCTGGTGGTGGGCCACCGGAAGGGCGTCGAACAGGAGCTGTTTGCCGGGGGCGTGCGCGCCGAGCGCGTGCCCGAGCAGGGTGTGCTCGGCGGGCTCGTTGAGAGTGATCCACTTCTTGACGCGGTCGCCGAGGCGTCCGGCGACGACCGAGGTGTACTCGGCGAACCGCTCGGCGGTGTCCCGGTCCATCCAGTCCAGCTCGGCCGGCAGGTCCCAGTGGAAGAGGGTGGGCACGGGCCGTACGCCCGCCGCGCACAGGGCGTCGACCAGGCGGTCGTAGAAGTCGAGGCCGCCGGGGGAGTTCACCCGGGGCCAGGAGACCGAGAAGCGGTAGGCGTCCACGCCGAGGCCGGCGAGAAGTGCCACGTCCTCGGGGTAGCGGTGGAAGTGGTCGCAGGCCACCGCCGCCGTGGAGCCGTCCTTGATGTGTCCGGGCCCGGCGGTGAAGGTGTCCCACACCGAGGGGGCGCGTTCGTCCACGGCCCCCTCGATCTGGTGGGCCGAGGTGGACACGCCCCAGAGGAAGCCGGACGGGAAGCGCGGGAGGGGGATCGTCGCCATGCGCGCGATCATCCGTACCGGCGGTAACGGAAGTCAACGGTTCGGCGTGAACCCGTGGCTCCCGTGACGTTCCCGTCAGGCACCCTCCTTCAGCACGCGTGAGATCAGCTCGCGCTGGTCCTCCGTGAGTCGCGGGTCGGCGGTGTGGACCGTCCTGCCGTCCACGGTGATCTCGTAGTGGAAGCCGTCCGGGACGCCGGCCGGCGGCGTGTCCCGTCCGGCGGCGAGAGCCCCTTCGGCCAGGGCGTGCCACTCGGGGGCGTCGGGCCGTGCCGAGGTGTCCACCTCGGCACGGCGCTCGATGCCCGCGAACCCGCCCGTGCGCCGCACTTCGATACGCATGGGGTCCTGTCTAGTACGACTCGGGCGCCGGGGCTACGCGGAGGGGACCCCGACCTGTTCCCAGGCCTTCGACACGGCCTGGAGTTCTTCTCCCTCGTTGTACCGGGTCCGCGCCGCGGCGAGCGTGAGCCGCGCGAAGTCGGAGAAGAGGGCCTGCTGCGGCAGTTCCCCGCCGGTCAGTACGTCGTACCAGATCTGTCCGGCCCGCTCCCACGCGTTGCCGCCGAGTGCCTGGGCGACGAGGTAGAAGGCGTGGTTGGGGATGCCGGAGTTGATGTGGACCCCGCCGTTGTCCCGGCCGGTGCGGACGTAGCCGTCCATGGTCCCGGGCTGCGGGTCCTTGCCGAGCACGTCGTCGTCGTACGCGGTGCCCGGGGCCTTCATGGAACGCAGGGCGGTGCCGGTGACCCGCGGGGCGAGCAGCCCGGCGCCGATCAGCCAGTCGGCCTCGGCGGCGGTCTGGCCGAGCGCGTGCTGCTTGATCAGCGAGCCGAAGACGTCCGACATGGACTCGTTCAGGGCGCCCGGCTGGCCGAAGTAGGTCAGGTTCGCCGTGTACTGGGTGACGCCGTGGGTCAGTTCGTGGCCGATGACGTCGACCGGGATGGTGAAGTCGAGGAAGATCTCGCCGTCACCGTCGCCGAACACCATCTGCTCGCCGTTCCAGAAGGCGTTGTTGTAGTGCGTGTCGAAGTGCACGGTGGCTTCGAGCGGCAGGCCCTCGCCGTTGATCGAGGTGCGCTGGTAGGCGTTCAGGTAGAGGTCGAAGGTCGCGCCGAGGCCGGCGTACGCGCGGTTGACGGTGGCGTCCTTGCCGGGCTTGTCGCCCTCGGACCGGACCTTCTTGCCGGGGAGGTCCTGACGGTGGCGGGCGTCGTAGATCGTGCGGTGCGGCGTGGACCCGTCGGCCCCCGCGGGCGCGGGCACCGCCGGGGCGCCGAGGACGGTGGTCAGCCGCCGGTGGGTGCGCTCGTAGGCGTCGCGCTCCAGGGTCTGGCGCGCGGGACCGGAGAGCGCGGGGTCCTCGTGCTGGGCGAGCTTGTCGAGGACGTGCGGCGGAACGATGGTGCAGTGGACGGGCTCGAAGCCCCCGTTGGTCGTCATGCCCGGCACCCTTGCACTGGGTGATCTGTATGTCACTACGTGCAACCATGATTGGTGAACTGGGGCGACAAGGAGCCTGAGGTTCCGCCCGGAGGTGGTATAGCGCACGTTTTGCCCCTTTCGGGGGGTGCGATCCCGCATACTGATACGGCCCTCCGCACGCAGCGCGGCTCCGCTAGTCTGCTGAGCATCATGCGTTTCGGGCTGCTTCTCCTTAGCTGCCGCGGCGAGGGCCTGTAGTCGAGGCCGACCCCCTCCCCGCGGAGTCTGGCGTTGCGCCGTCGGCCGTCCTTTCGGACATCCTGAGGAGCCTACGCATCATGGCGAACAGCCACAGCAGCCAGCAGACCCGTGTGAACCGTCAGCAGCCCACGTCGATGCCGGTCCACAAGTACGGCCGCTACGAGCAGGTCGACATCTCCGACCGCGACTGGCCGAACAACCGGATCACCGTTGCCCCCCGCTGGCTCTCCACGGATCTGCGCGACGGCAACCAGGCACTGATCGACCCCATGTCGCCGGCGCGCAAGCGTGAGATGTTCGACCTGCTGGTGAAGCTGGGCTACAAGGAGATCGAGGTCGGCTTCCCGGCGTCGGGCCAGACGGACTTCGACTTCGTCCGCTCGATCATCGAGGACGAGACCGCGATCCCGGACGACGTCACGATCTCCGTACTGACCCAGGCCCGCGAGGACCTGATCGAGCGGACCGTCGAGTCGCTGAAGGGCGCCAGGCGCGCCAACGTGCACCTGTACAACGCCACCGCCCCGGTCTTCCGCCGTGTCGTCTTCCGCGGCTCCAAGGACGACATCAAGCAGATCGCCGTCGACGGCACGCGCCTGGTCGCCGAGTACGCGGAGAAACTGCTGGGCCCCGAGACCGAGTTCGGCTACCAGTACAGCCCCGAGATCTTCACCGACACCGAGCTGGACTTCGCGCTGGAGGTCTGCGAGGCGGTCATGGACGTCTGGCAGCCCGGTCCGGGCCGCGAGATCATCCTCAACCTGCCCGCCACGGTCGAGCGTTCGACCCCCTCCACGCACGCGGACCGCTTCGAGTGGATGGGCCGCCACCTGTCCCGCCGCGAGTACGTCTGCCTGTCGATCCACCCCCACAACGACCGCGGCACCGCCGTCGCCGCCGCCGAGCTGGCGCTGATGGCCGGCGCCGACCGTGTCGAGGGCTGTCTGTTCGGCCAGGGCGAGCGCACCGGCAACGTCGACCTGGTCACCCTGGGCATGAACCTGTTCTCCCAGGGCGTCGACCCGCAGATCGACTTCTCCGACATCGACGAGATCCGTCGTACGTGGGAGTACTGCAACCAGATGGAGGTCCACGCGCGCCACCCGTACGTGGGCGACCTGGTCTACACGTCCTTCTCCGGCTCCCACCAGGACGCCATCAAGAAGGGCTTCGACGCGATGGAGGCCGACGCGGCCGCCAGGGGCGTCACCGTCGACGACATCGAGTGGGCCGTCCCGTACCTGCCGATCGACCCCAAGGACGTCGGCCGCTCCTACGAGGCCGTCATCCGCGTCAACTCGCAGTCGGGCAAGGGCGGTATCGCGTACGTCCTGAAGAACGACCACAAGCTGGACCTGCCGCGCCGGATGCAGATCGAGTTCTCGAAGCTGATCCAGGCGAAGACCGACGCCGAGGGCGGCGAGGTCACGCCGAAGGACATCTGGGCGACCTTCCAGGACGAGTACCTGCCCAACCCCGAGAACCCGTGGGGCCGTATCCAGGTCAGGACCGGCCAGTCCACCACCGACAAGGACGGAGTGGACACGCTGACCGTCGAGGCCACCGTCGACGGCGTCGACACCGTGCTGATCGGTACCGGCAACGGTCCCATCTCCGCCTTCTTCGACGCCCTCCAGTCCATCGGCATCGACGTGCGCCTGCTGGACTACCAGGAGCACACGATGAGCGAGGGCGCCTCCGCTCAGGCCGCCTCGTACATCGAGTGCGCGATCGGCGACAAGGTCCTGTGGGGAATCGGCATCGACGCGAACACGACACGCGCTTCTCTGAAGGCCGTCGTCTCCGCCGTCAACCGCGCTGCCCGCTGACCTCGTTCACCTGGTTCTTTCCGGCCCCGTCCGCCTTTCGAGGCGGGCGGGGCCGGGTCGTATACCGGCCAATCCATGTGCAGGTCACAAGCAGGTCTCGTCCTAGGTACTGACTACACCTCACCGATGTGGCTAACATCACGCCAGCGCGGCGATGTTGCCGTGGCGTTACGGAGGTGTGCGACGTGCTGCCAGGATGGGGACGAAACGGTCGTGCAGTTCAGGTTCCCCGTATCCTGGGCACCCGTACGGCGTGGAGCACCGTCGGTGACGGGGAGTTCTTCTGCCCGGGCTGCGGAGGCGACCGCAACTACCAGCGGCTGACCGGCCGACGCCGCTTCACTCTTCTGGGTGTTCCGATCCTTCCGCGCGGGGAGACGGGGCCCGTCGTCGAATGCGCGGCCTGCCGGAGCCACTACGGCGCCGACGTCCTGGACCACCCCACCACCACCCGCTTCTCGGCGATGCTCCGCGACGCCGTCCACACCGTCGCCCTCGCCGTCCTCGCGGCGGGCGGCTGCTGCGCCCGCGCGTCCCTGGAGACCGCCGCCGCGACCGTCCGCTCGGCCGGGTTCGACGACTGCACCGAGGACCAGCTGGGCGCCCTCGTCGAGGCCCTCGCCGCCGACACGGGCCGCTTCCTGGGCGAGCCCTGCGGAGCGAGCCTGGCCATAGAGCTCCACGAGGCCCTGGACCCGCTGGCCCCGCACCTCGCCGCGACGGGCCGCGAGGCGATCCTCCTCCAGGGCGCCCGCATCGCCCTCGCCGACGGCCCGTACACCCCCGCCGAACGGGACGCCCTCGCCACCGTGGGCGCGGCCCTGACGATCTGCACGGACGACGTGACCCGCCTCCTGGCGACAGCCCGCACGCCCTCATAGCCCGACCTCGTCCTCCCTGCCCGCCTCAGTGCCGGGTGCCTGTACGGGGCCCCTGAGCGCGCCGCCGCACGCCTCCCGCCCGCCCAGCCGCCGTACTCCCCGGGGAGTAACGGCGGCCCCGGGACACCCCCCGCAGTACGGCCCGGCTCGATCCCGTGGGTGACGAAAGGCGGCCGGAGGCCCGGAAGTCTGGAACGCGTAAGTCAGACATCCGGACCGAAGGGAGGCCCTGTCCATGGGGGCCGGAGAGACAACTACGCGGTCGCGCCTGCGGGCCGTGCCGTGGGCGGTGCTCGCACTGTGGATCGGGCTGCTGGCCGTGGTCGGCCCGTTCGCGGCGAAGCTGTCGGACGTGCAGCACGACCGCGCCGTCGACTATCTGCCGTCGAGCGCCGACTCCACCCGGGTCGCGAAGATCGAGGACCGGCTGCCGGGCGGGGAGGCCACCGAGCTGGTGCTCGTCTACCACCGCGACGGGGGCCTGCGCCCGGCCGACCGGGCCACCGCGAACCGCCAGGTCGCCGCGATCACCCGGGCGAACCCGCTCACCGGTACCCCCCGGGCCGTGCCGTCCCCCGACGGCACCACCCTGATGTACCCCCTCGCGAGCACCGCGCCCGGCACCGACGAGAAGAAGCGCGACGCGTTCGTGAACGACGTCCGTGACACCGCCCGGGGAACGGACGGCCTGAGCGTCGTCGTCGGCGGTCCCGGCGCCCTGGCCACCGACGCGGGCGAGGTCTACAACTCCCTCGGCGGGCCCCTGCTCTACACCACCGTCGCCGTCGTCGCCCTCCTGCTGATCCTCATCTACCGCAGCCCACTGCTGTGGCTCGTCCCGCTCGCCGTCGCGGGCGTCGCCGACTATCTGTCGATGGGCGTCACCTACGGCCTGCACCAGGCGTTCGGCACGAGCGTCTCGGGCCAGAGCACGGGCGTGATGACGATCCTCGTCTTCGGCGCCGGAACCGACTACGCCCTGCTGATCATCTCCCGCTACCGGGAGGAACTGCGGCGCGTGGAGCGGCCCTACGACGCCATGAAGGAGGCCCTGCGCGGCTGCGGGCCCGCCGTGCTCGCCTCCTCCGGGACCGTCGCCGCCGGACTGCTCTGCCTGCTCGCCGCCGACCTCAACAGCAGCCGCGGCATGGGCCCGACCGGCACCGTCGGAGTGCTCTGCGCCCTCGTGGCGATGCTGACCCTGCTGCCCGCCGTGCTCGTCCTGCTCGGGCGACGGGTGTTCTGGCCGCTCGTCCCCGCCCACGGCAGCGAGCCCAGGCGGCGGCGGAGCCTGTTCGCCGCGATGGGGACCTCCGCCGGCCGCCGGCCGCTCGTCGTCCTCGCGAGCGGAGCCGCCCTCCTCGGGGCGCTCGCCCTCGGCACACTGAACCTGCCGGGACCGCTCAAGCAACAGGACTCCTTCGCCCACCGGCCCGACTCGGTCACCGCGATGGAGACACTCGCCCGCGCCTACCCCGGGCGGGGCACCCAGCCGATCACCGTGATCACCCCCACCGGACGGGCGGACGCGACGCTGGCCGCCGTACGCGGCCACACCGGGGTCGCGAGCGCCGGGCGCGGACGCAGCGGCGGGGGCTGGACGGAGCTCTCCGTCATCGCGCGCGGCGCCCCGCAGTCGGCGGCCGAGACCGCCACGATCAAGGCCCTGCGGGCGCACCTCCGCGGATCGTACGTCGGTGGCCCGAGCGCCCAGCAGATCGACCTCCAGGACACCGACGCCCGCGACCGGCTCGTCGTCGTCCCGATCGTCCTCGTCTCGGTACTGCTCATCCTGGTCCTGCTGCTGCGCTCCCTCGTCGCGCCGCTGCTGCTCGTCGCGGCCGTCATCGCGGTGTGGGGAGCGGCACTCGGCATCGGCGGTCTCGTCTTCGGCCCGCTGCTCGGGTTCGCGGGGACCGATCCCGGCCTCGGCCTGCTGTCCTTCGTGTTCCTCGTCGCCCTCGGCGTCGACTACGGGATCTTCCTCATGCACCGGATGCGGGAGGAATCCCTCTCCGGCGCCGAACCGGCCGCCGCCGCGCTGACCGCGCTGCGCACCACCGGGGGCGTGATCGCCTCGGCCGGTCTCGTCCTCGCGGCCACCTTCGCGGTGCTCACGAACATGGGGCTCCTCCAGCTCGTCGAGCTGGGCTTCGTCATCTCGGTCGGGGTGCTGCTCGACACCTTCCTCGTCCGTACGTACCTGGTGACCAGCGCGAGCGTGGCACTGGGACGCAAGGTGTGGTGGCCGGGCGGCCTCTCCCGCGAGCCGGACCCCGAGCCGGCCGGAGGACGGGAGCCCGTCCCCGTCGGCTGACCCGGCGTCGGACCATGGACATCGGGCGCCCCGTCTCCCGGCGGGGCGCCCTCTCACGGAAGATGAAGCGGTGGACGTCAAACGCATGCTGCACCTCACCGGCTTCGGACACCGGGGGAACGTCGACCCGGCGCGGGTCCTGCGCCAGGACGCGCTGCTCGCGGGCGTGCTGCTGATCATCGACATCGCCGTGGCGCTCACCCTGCACACCGAGAGCCGGCGCCCGGACGCGCTCGGCTGGACCCTGCTGATCGCCGCGCACATCACGGTGATCTGGCGGCGGCGCGCCCCGCTGACCGCGTTCCTCGCGCTCGTCGCGTGCGTCGGCCCGTACCACGCACTCAACTACGACCACAGCGCGCCGCTGCTCGTGTCCATGACCGCGCTGTTCACCGTCGCCGTCACGGGGCGCCCGCTGCGCTCCCTGGTCATCGGCACCGGGGTCATCGGCATCATGCTGGCGGTCAAGTTCGGGCAGGGCACCGCGGAGGGCACCCAGGCGCTGCGTGTCGCCGGCTGGATCGTCTCGTTCGTCGTCCTCGGCGTGTACGTCCGGGTGCACGGGCAGTACTTCGCCTCGGTCGTCGAACGGGCCGAGCGCGCCGAGCGCACCCGCGAGGAGGAGGCCCGCCGCAGGGTCGCCGAGGAGCGGCTGCGCATCGCCCGGGACCTGCACGACCTGCTCGCCCACAGCATCACCCTGATCGGGGTGCAGACCTCCGTCGCCGCCCACGTCCTGGCCGCCGATCCCGACCGCCTGGACCGTACGGCCGTCGCCAAGGCCCTCGACGACATCTCCGAGACCTGCCGGACCGCGCGCGGTGAACTGCGCACCACGCTGGAGGTGCTGCGCGAGAACGATCACCGCGGCGGCGACGGCCGGGGTCCGCTGCCCGGCCTCGACGGGCTGCCCGATCTGGTGGCGGCGGCTCGCGCGGCGGGCGCGAAGGTGGAGTCGCCGGCCGTGGTGGGGGCCGACGGTGTTCCCACCGCCGTAGGCGCCGCCGCCTATCGCATCGTCCAGGAGGCGCTGACCAACGCGGTACGGCACGCGGGCCCCGGGGCGAGCGTCCGGGTGGACCTGGCCACGGACGGCTGGGCCCTGCGTGTGCGGGTCACGGACGACGGCATCGGCGACGCGGGCGGCCCGCCCGGCTTCGGTCTGGTGGGCATGCGGGAGCGCGCTCGCAGCGTGGGCGGCACGCTGGAGACCGGGACACGGGAGGAGGGCGGATTCGCGGTGGTGGCGGTCCTGCCTCTGGGCACGACGGTGCCGGATCAGCGGCGGGAGCCGGAGCGGGGGGCGCCGGCGGACGGCCCGGACCCGTTCACGGCACCGGCCGCCTCCGGTCCCGTACGGGATCCCGGGGCGGCTCGTGACAGTGCTTCTTCCGTACCTGATGCCGGGGCGGCGCGTGACAGCGCTTGCGTACGGGGTCCCGGGGACGAGCCCGATCTTCTGGCCGGAGCCGATTCCGTGGCCGCGGTCGAGCCGGGACAGGGAGGGCCGCGATGACCATCCGGGTGGTCCTCGCCGACGACCAGAACCTCGTACGGGCCGCGTTCGCCATGCTCGTGGAGTCGGCGCGCGACATGGAGGTGGTCGGGCAGGCGGCCACCGGGCGGGAAGCCGTCGAGCTGGCCCGCGCCGGGCGCGCCGACCTGGTGGTGATGGACATCCGCATGCCCGACCTGGACGGCATCGAGGCGACCCGGCTCATCGCGGCCGACGAGGACCTCGCCGGGGTCAGGGTGCTCGTGCTCACGACGTACGACACCGACGAGCACATCGTGGAGGCGCTGCGCGCGGGCGCCTCCGGCTTCCTGGTGAAGGACACCCGGCCCGCCGAACTCCTCGACGCGATCCGCACGGTGGCCGCCGGGGACGCGCTGCTCTCGCCGGGCCCCACCGCCCGTCTGGTGGCCCGCTTCCTGCGCGGCCCGTCCGTTCCCGCACTCACGGCGGGCGGTCCCGAAGGACTCTCCGATCGTGAGCGCGAGGTGCTCACCCTGGTCGCGCGCGGCCTCAACAACACCGAGATCGCCGCCGCGTTGGGGCTCAGCCCGCTGACCGCGAAGACTCATGTCAGCCGCATCATGGGCAAGCTGGGCGCCCGCGACCGGACCCAGCTGGTCATCGTGGCGTACGAGTCGGGCCTGGTGACTCCCGGAGACATGGGCCCGGCCTGACCCGCCGGCCGCCCGAAACGCGGCCGGTGAAGACTGACGTCCCATCACCATGCCGTGGGAAAACGGGTATCGCTGCGGCACCCCGGGCACATTGGGTTCACCGGGACATCCCACGTCCCATGTCCGACGCAGTCCAGGGAGTGTCATGACCAGCATGAGCCGCATGCTCGCGTTCGCCGCCGCCACCGGACTCCTCACCGCCCTCGCCGCCACCGGCACCGCCTCGGCCGCGCCCCGGGGCGGCGGGGACTGCACCTCCTCGGTCCCGTACACCGCCGGCCGGGACGGCTACGACACCTACCGCATCCCGGCGACCGTCATGACCAGGGCCGGCACGCTGCTGGCCTTCGCCGAGGGGCGGCACAGCGGAGCGGGCGACACCGGGAACATCGACGTCGTCCTCAGACGCTCCTCCGACGGCGGCTGCACCTGGAGCCCGCTGCGGGTCGTCGCGTCCGGGGACGGCGACACCCGGGGCAACCCGGCGCCGGTGGTGGACCCTGGCACCGGCCGGATCGTCCTGCTCACGTCCTACAACAGCGGTGCGGTGACCGAGGCGCAGATCATGCGGGGCGAGGCCACGGCGGAGCAGAGCCGGCGCGTCTTCGTCCAGACCAGCCGTGACGACGGGCGGCACTTCACCGCGCCGCGGGACATCACGGACCAGGCGAAGCGGCCGGGCTGGCGCTGGTACGCCACCGGGCCCGGCCACGCGATCGCCCTGCGCCACGGACCGCACGCCGGACGCCTGGTCGTGCCCGCCAACCACTCCGCCGCCCCGCCCGCCGGGTCCTCCGACACCGGTCAGGAGCCCAGGTACTACGGAGCGCACGCGCTCTACAGCGACGACGGCGGGCGCACCTGGCGGCTCGGCTTCGTCGACGACACCTACGACGGACTCGACAACGCCAACGAGAGCTCGGTGGCCGAACTCCCCGATGGACGGCTCTACTTCACCTCGCGTGACCAGAACGGCACGAGCCCGGGCAACCGCCTCGACTCCTATTCGAGCGACGGCGCCGAAACCCTGGACCGCCCCTTCGCCGTCCAGCCCTCCCTGAACGACGTCCCCGTCGTCCAGGGCAGCGTCCTCCAGCTCACCGGCAGCTCCGCCCCGCTGCTCTTCTCCGGTCCCTCGGTCCCCACCGTCCGCCAGTCCATGTCCGTCTGGCGCAGTACGACCGGCGGCGCGGACTTCGTGAAGGCGGCCACCCTGTCCACGCGGCGGGCCGCCTACTCGGACCTCGTCCAGCTCGGCGCCTCCCGGGTCGGCATCCTCTACGAGACGGGTGACACGGGACCGTACGAGACCATCGAGTTCCGGCGGCTGCCGCTGAGCGGGCTGCTCGGACAGCCGTACCCGAGCGTCACCTCCGTACGTGCCCGAACGGCACCGACGACCTAGAGCAGTCCCGCCGAAGCCAGGTACTTGCCCACGTGCTCGACCTCGCCAGGCGACAGCGGCACCTGGGGTTCCGCCGTCGCGGCACAGTCGATGACGCCCCGCAGGTGCAGCGCGGCCTTGAAGGCGCCGAGCGCCGAGGAACTGCCGCCCATCCGGGCCGGGTCGCCCACGCCCACCAGGCCGAACAGCTCGCACAGCCGCTCCTGTTCGGCCCGGGCCCGCTCCAGGTCGCCCGCCGCGCACAGCTCGTACAGCCGTACGTAGCCGGCCGGGTCCACATTGGCCAGACCGGGGACCACGCCGTCCGCGCCGAGGGCCAGCGCCGAGTCGACGATCACCTCGGAGCCGGTGAGCACGCTGAAGCCGCCGGCTCCGGGGCGCGTACGGGCGCCGGTGACGACCGTACGGAAGGCGCCGAGGTCGCCGCTGGAGTCCTTGAGGCCGGCGAGGACACCGTCGGCGGCGAGTTCGAGGACGAGTTCGGGGCTCAGCTTGGTGTGGACGGAGGCCGGCAGGTCGTACGCGAACACGGGCAGCGCGGCGCGGGCGGCGACGACACGGAAGTGACGGGCGACTTCCGCGGGATGGGTGCGGGTGTAGAAGGGGGCCGTGACGACGACCGCGTCCGCGCCCGCGGCACGGGCGGTGTTCGCGTGCTCCAGGACGCGGGGCGTCGTCATGTCGATCGCCCCGGCCAGCACGGGAAGCTGACCGGCGACATGCGCCACCGCCGTCTCCACCACCAGCCGGCGCTGCGCGTCCGTCAGATAGGCCACCTCGGACGTCGAGCCGAGGACGAACAGTCCGTGCACCCTGGCGTCCACCAGATGGTCGATCAGCCGGGTGAGCGACGGGACGTCCACCTCGCGGTCCGGTGTCAGGGGCGTGCAGACGGGCGGTACGACACCGGTCAGCGGGGCGGGGAAGGTCATGAAGGCTCCCGGATGTGCTGCTGGGGCGGAACGTCGGCCGGGGTGGCGGCCTCGGCGGCGGACTCGGCCTGCGCGACGAGGGTGCGCGTCGACCGGCCCTCCTCCACAGGATGGTGGCACCGGAAGCGGTGGCCGGGGGCCGACGCGGCCGTGAAGTCCGGCATCCGGGTCGCGCATTCCCCGTCCGCCCGCCAGCACCGGGTGCGGAAGGGGCAGCCGCTCGGCGGGTGGGTCGCCGAGGGGACGGGACCGGTGAGCGGGATCGGCTCGATCGGATCGAGCAGGCCCGGGGTCGCCGAGAACAGCGCCCGGGTGTACGGGTGCCGGGAGCGGTCGGTGACCTCGCCGGCCGGTGACTCCTCCACGATCCGGCCGAGATACATCGTGATCACCCGGTCGCTCATCCGGCGCACCGTCTGGATGTCGTGGGACACGAACACCAGGGCCAGACCGAGGCGTTCCTTCAGATCGAGGAGAAGATTGAGGATCTGCGCCCGCACCGACACGTCCAGCGCGCTCGTCGGCTCGTCCGCCACCACGAGCCCGGGGTCCAGGGCCAGGGCGCGGGCGATCGCCACCCGCTGGCGCTGACCGCCGGAGAGCTGCCCGGGCAGCGCGTCCGCGAGGGCCCGGGGCAGACCGACCAGGGCCATCAACTCCCTTACCCGGTCGTCTCGTGCCGCCGTCGTTCCGCGCCGGTGGACATCCAGCGGATCGCGCAGGATCCGCCGCACGGGCAGCCGGCGGTTCAGGGCCGTCGACGGGTCCTGGAAGATCATGCCCGTGCCCGCGCCGACGGCCGTGCGCCGCTCGTCCGGCTTCAGTGACCACAGGTCGCGGCCGCCGAAGACCACCGTGCCCGACGTCGGCCGCTGCACCCCCACCAGCACCTTCGCGAGCGTCGACTTGCCGCAGCCGGACTCGCCGACGACACCGATCGTCTCGCCGGGCGCGACGGCGAGATCGGCGCCGGTCAGGGCGTACACCCGGTCCCGGGTGAACACACCGCCGCTGCGCGCCTTGTGGACGACATGCGCGTCGGTGAGCCGGACGAGCGCGTCCGTCGGGAGGGCCCCGGCCTCCGGCGGCTGCCCGGTCATACGGCGGCCCCGGACGCCTCAGTGGCCATGGATCCCCCGGACGCCTCAGGAGCCTCGGGCGCCTCGGACGCCTCAGGAGCCTCGGGCGCCTCGGGCGCCTCAGGAGCCTCGGACGCCTTGGGCGCCTCGGGCGCCTTGTGTGCCTCGCGCGCGATCCTCACGTCACGGCCTCGCTCTCCGTGGTCACCAGGTCGACGGCCGGGTGATGGCAGGCCGCCGTGTGCGTGTGCGGGCCGATGAGGTCCGGTGCCGTCGTCCGGCAGACCTCGTCCGCCAGCGGACACCGGTCGGCGAACCGGCAGCCGGCCGGGAAGTCGGCGGGGGAGGGGACGACCCCCCTGATCTGCGTCATGCGCTCCGCCGCCGACTCCAGGGACAGGACGCTGCCCAGCAGTCCGCGCGTGTAGTGGTGGGCCGGGAATTCCACCAGGTCCGCCGTCACCCCCGTCTCGACGATCTGGCCGCCGTACATCACGACCACCCGGTCGGTGACCGCCGAGATCAGCGCCAGGTCGTGCGAGACGAGGACCAGGGCGAAGTCCAGTTCCGCCCGCAGCCGCAGCAGCAGTTCCATGACCTGCGCCTGGACCGTCACGTCCAGGGCCGTGGTCGGTTCGTCCGCGACGATCAGCGCGGGCTCGCGGGACAGCGCCATCGCGATCAGGACACGCTGGCGCTGCCCCCCGGAGAGCTCGTGGGGGTAACTGCGCAGGGTGCGCTCGGGATCGAGGCCCACCAGGGCGAGGAGCTCGGCCGCGGTGCGCCTGCCGCCCCGCCGTATCACCTGCTTCAGCTGCGCCTTGATCGTCATCGCCGGATTCAGGGACGACAGCGCGTCCTGGTAGACCATCGCCATCTCGTGGCCCAGCAGCCGGCGCCGCACGCGCATCGGCTCGCCCACCAACTGCCGCTGCCGGAAACGGACCTGGCCGCGCACGCGGGCGCCCTTCGGCTCCAGGCCCATCACGGCCAGGGCCGTCAGCGACTTCCCGCAGCCCGACTCGCCCACCAGGCCCAGGACTTCGCCGGGATACACCTCGAAGCTGATGCCGTCGACGATGTCCACTCCGCCGTGCCGGTCGTCGAAGCCGATGGCCAGACGCTCGACGGCGAGAACGGGCTGCCCGCCCGTGACCGGCGGACGGGCCCGCGCCCGCAGCCGGGCCGCGGCCCGCGCCAGACCGGGCAGCTCGACGACCGTGCCGCTGCCCGGCTCCGGGGCTTCGAGCCGGTCCTCGGCGGGAGGCACGGACACCTCCCGGCCGGCCGGCGCCGCCCACGCGTCGGAGACCCCCTCGGAGAGGATGTTCAGCGACAGGACGGTGACCAGCATCAGCAGGCCGGGGAAGACCGTGGCCCACCAGCCGCCGGTCAGGACCATGTTCTTGCCGTCGGCGATGACACTGCCCCAGGACGGGTCCGGGGGCCGTACGCCCGCGCCGATGAAGGACAGCGAGGCCTCGAACACGATCGCCTCGGCGACCTGCACGGTGCAGAACACCAGGACCGGAGCGGCGCAGTTGACGGCCACGTGCCGCAGCACGATGTGCGGGGTGCGGGCGCCGATCACCTGCTCGGCCGTGACGTAGTCCTCGCCGTACTGGTCGAGGACGTTCGCCCGTACGACCCGGGCGACGGGCGGGGTGAACAGGAACGCGATCGCGCAGATCAGTACGGTGATGCCGCCGCCGAACACGGCGACGAGCACGGCGGCGAGCGCGATCCCGGGGAACGCCATCACGACATCCAGGCAGCGCATCAGCGTCTCGTCGACCGCCTTGCGCGAGGTCGCGGCGAGCGCGCCGAGCAGCGCACCCACGACCAGGGCGAGCGCGGTGGCGCCGAGACCGATCGCCAGGGACCAGCGAGCCCCGTACATCAGCCGGCTGAGGATGTCCCGGCCGAGGCTGTCCTGCCCCATCCAGTGGGCGGCCGAGGGATGCCCGGTGCCGTCCGTCTGCGGCTGCTGGTCGAGCGGGTCGTGCGGCGCGAGCAGGGGGGCGAACAGCGCCACCACGAGGACCACGGCCAGGAAACAGACCGCGACCTTCGACAGCGGCGGCAGTCTGCGCAGGCCGCGCAGCCGGACACCGGGCCGGGCGAGGGCGAGGGCCAGTTCCTTCCGTGTGAACATCAGGAGGCTTCCCTCAGTCGTGGGTTGACCAGCAGATACAGAATGTCGATGACGAGGTTCACGACCACGAAGCCGATGGCCGTGGTCAGGACGACGCCCTGGACGACTGCGGGGTCCCCGTTCTGCACGGCGTCGATCATCAGCTTGCCCATGCCGGGCAGCGAGAAGATCGTCTCGATGACGACCGCGCCGCCCAGCAGATAGCCCACCCGCAGGCCCAGCACGGTCAGCGGATTCATCAGGGCGTTGCGCAGGACGTTGCGGCCGACGACCACCCGGGGCGGCAGCCCGCTGCCGATCGCGGTGCGCACGTAGTCCTTGTCGAGTTCCTCGACCACGGAGGTCCGGACGATCCGGGTGAGCTGGGCCGCGACCGGCAGGGAGAGCGCGAGCGCGGGCAGCGCCATGGTCCTCAGCCAGCCGGACAGCGAGTCGGCCGGGTTGATGTAGCCGCCGGTCGGGAACCAGCCCTGGTCGACGGCGAGGTACTGGATCATGAGCAGGGCCAGCCAGAAGCCCGGTGCGGCGACACCGGTCAGGGACACCACCCGGATGATCTGGTCGGGCAGCCGGTCGCGGTGGATCGCGGCCGTGACCCCGCCGAGCAGCGCCAGCACCACCGCGATGCCGAGCCCCAGGAAGGTGAGCTGGAGGGTGAGCGGCAGCGCGGTGGTGACCTGTTCGGCGACCGGCGCCCGGGTCAGCGCGCTGGTGCCCATGTCGCCGTGCAGCAGGTCGGATACGAAGTCGAAGTAGCGCACGGGCAGCGGATCGAGCAGTCCGTTCTGCTCCCTGAAGTCGTGGAGCTGCCGCGGGGTCGGGTTGGCGCCCTGGAAGAACGCGGACGCCGGGTCGACGTCCGAGAACCGCATCACCAGGAACACGAACAGGACGATCCCGAGCATCAGCGGTACGAGCAGCGCCAGACGGCGCAGCAGGATCCTGACGATGGCGACCACGTACGAACTCTCCTGTCGCCTATGCCCACTTGGCTTGCAGCAGGTTGATGCCCGGGTAGGGCTGGGGCCTTATCCCGGCGAGCCGGCGCGGATTCCACGCCGTCATCAGCTCGTTGTGCACGACCGGGTAGAGCACGGCCTGCTCGGCGACGACGTCGATGTAGTCCTGGATCATCGCCTTCTTCCTGGCGGCGTCCGGTTCCCGCGTCGCCCGGTCCATGTCCTTGAAGAGCTGCCTGGCGACCGGGTCGCCGGCCCAGCGGGCGTAGCCCATCCAGAGGTTCTGGGGGCCGTAGTTGTAGTGCATGATCAGGTCGGCGTCGAGGCCGAACTGGTTGGGGTTCGAGGCGGCGGCCACGACCTGGTAGTCCTGCTTCTGGTCCATCTTGGTGAACACGGCCGTGGTCTCCTGCGGGGCCAGCGTCGTCCGCACGCCGATCGCGTCCCAGGACGCCTTGATGGTCGGTAGACAGTCGACGATCCAGCTGACGTTCACCGACAGGATCTCGATCTTCAGCCCCTCGACCCGGGCCGCCTTCAGGAGCTTCTTCGCCTTCTCGGGGTCGTAGGAGTAGACGGTCTTCGCGGGCCGGTAGGAGGGGTTGGCCTCGTTGAGGAAGGAACTCGACGGTTTCCCGTGCCCCCTGAGGGCGGCCTCGACCATCTTGCCGGTGTCGATGGCGTAGTGCAGCGCCTGGCGCACGCGCACGTCGTCGAACGGCTTGTGCCGGGTGTTGAACATCAGGAACAGGTTGTTCATGCCCGCGCCGCCCTGGACGGTCATACCGCCCTTGCGGAGCTGCGCGATGTTGGCGTACGGGATGTTGTCGGCGATCTGGGCGCCCGCGCTCGCCCCGGAGATCTTCGCGACGCGGGGAGCGGCGTCCACTATGGTCAGCCAGTTCATCTTCTTGAAGGCGGGCCTGCGCGGCCCGTTGTAGGCGGCGAACGCCTCGAACGTGGTGTTGGACTTCGGGTGGTGCGCGGTCTGCCGGTACGGCCCCGAGCCGATCGCCTTGCCCTTGATCGCGTCGTCCCAGGCACCCGGCTGCGAGAAGACGTGCTTGGGCATGATCTTCGCCAGCGTGAGCCGCGAGATCCCCTCGGGGAAGGGGAACTTGAGGACCAGCTCGACGTTCTGCGCGTCGATTCTCCGGACCTCCTTCAGCCAGCTCGCGAAGAAGCCCTTGGCCAGGGTCTGGGTCTTCGGGTCGAGTATCCGGTCGAAGACGAAGACCACGTCGTCGGCCGTGACCGGCTTCCCGTCGTGGAAGGTGGCTCCCGCCCGCAGTGTGAACCTCCAGGACGTCCCGGTGAGGTCGGCGGGCACCTGGGTGGCGAGCGCCGCGTAGGGCTCACGGGAGATCGGGTCGGTGTCGAGCAGGCCTTCGTAGACATGGTTGTTGGCGGCCATGCAGAAGGCGGACGCGGTCTGCGTCGGATCCCAGCTGCCGTCGTTCCCGTAGCCGATCACGGCCGTCAGCGTGGCGTTCTGCCCGCCGCCCGAACCGCCGGTGTCGTTCGTCGACTCCGGTCCGGACGAGCAGGCGCCGAGCGTCGAGGAGAGGGCGGCGGCCGCGCCCAGGGCCCCGGTGTACTTCAGGAACGACCGGCGGTGCGGCGCCGGAGTGTCGGTCACGTCGCGCACGGTTCCTCCAGCAAGGAGTGGTCCAGCAGGGAGTGGTCCGGTTGAACGGTCCGGTGAGGTGGTGGAGCGGTCGGTGTCGTCCGGTGGAGCGGTCGGTGCGATGGCCCGGGAGCAGGAGATACGACGTCCTACGTCATTGGGGGCAGCGCGACCATAAAAGGGGGCGCGGAGAGGGTCAAGGGCCCGCACACGAATGGCGTATCTTCCACAGGCACGACCAATGGCGGTATGAAACAGGGACAGTTGGCCGAACTTGGCGTTTAATCAGCCCGGAGGTGGGACGTCCGATGTCCAGCGAGCGTACGATGCGGCGCATGCCTGAGGAGACCGGGAACCGGCGCCGGCCCGAGCGCCGGGTGAGCAGCCAGATCCAGCGCGAGGTCATGCAGCTGATCCTCGACCAGGGCCTTCCGGCCGGTGCGCCGCTGCCCACCGAGACCGAGTTGATGAACAATCTCGGGGTGAGCCGCAATTCGGTCAGGGAGGCGCTCAAGGCCCTCCAGGCCCTCGACATAGTCGAGATCCGGCACGGCTACGGCACCTATGTGGGTGAGGCGTCCATGTCGCCGTTCGTCGACGGACTGACCTTCCGCACACTCGCCCGTCCGGACGATCCGACCGCGGCGCTGGCCGAGATCCTCCAGGTCCGCGAGGTGCTGGAGGAGGGCCTGATAAGCCGGGTGGCCCAGGTGCTGACCGAGGAGGAGCTGGACCGGCTCGAAGCCGTCGTCACGGAGATGGAGACGGCGGGCGACGACGGCCGCTCGTTCCCCGAACTCGACAGCCGGTTCCACGAGTTGCTCTACGCCTCGCTCGGCAACCCGCTCGTTCCCCAGCTGCTCGGCGCGTTCTGGACCGTTTTCCGGCGGGTCGCCGTGGTGCGCGGCTGGACCGACGACATCACCCCGGAGGTGACGGCCCGCCGCCACCGCGACATCCTCACCGCCCTGCGGGTCCGGGACGTGGAGGGCGCCCAGCGCGCCATGGCCGACCACTTCCGGGGCATCGAGACGCGTGCCGCCCAGGGCTCCCGCGGAGTGAGCTGAACGAGGGCCCGGTCACCGGCTCCGCAACCCCGGTCACCGGCTCCGCACACCGCCCTAGGCTGGTGCCGTGGCCGAAAGCGAACCCAGGACTGAACCCAGAAGCGAACCCAGAACCGAAGCCAGGACCGAAGCCGCACCCGACGCACACACCCACGCGCACACCGACGCGCGGCCCGGAACCGGCGCCGACGGCGGTACCTGGGACGCGGACGGCGCCGGGGTGGTGTCGCTGCCCTCCGGCCGGCTGATCCGGGGCCGGGCACTGCGCAGGCCGCTTCCGGCCGGCGGAGGCCCCGAGCCCGCGTACGCCGTGTATCTGCTCGGCAAGGAACCGCCCCCGGTCCGCTGGGAGGCCCACTGGCTGCGCTGGCCGGACTTCCGGCTTCCGGCCGACCGGGCGAAGGCCCGCGCGGTGCTCATGGAGGCCTGGCGCAGAGCCGCAGGCGAACGTGTCGAGATCGCCTGCTACGGCGGCCGGGGCCGCACCGGCACCGCCCTGGCCTGCGTCGCCGTCCTGGACGGCGTACCGCCCAAGGACGCGGTGGCATACGTACGCCGGCACTACGACCGGCACGCGGTGGAGACACCGTGGCAGCGCGCGTACGTACGCCGCTTCGGCGAGCGGGGTTGATCCGGGCGGCCGCCCCGGCCCTGAACGGCCCTCGCGGGCAGGCGGGGCGGCGGGGCGTGCCGGAGCGGTGTCGACCCCGGTTGTACGTCCCCGGTCCGATGTCCGCGCCGCACCGCCTGCCTACGATCGGCGCATGCATGTCACGCCGTCGATTCCCCCGCTCAAGCGTGTCCCGCCCGGCGTCTGGGTGGCGCTGGCCTGGTCCGCGAGCACCGTGTTCACCTACCTCGCGCGGATCCGGCTGCCCGGGGAGGAGGCGGCCAACGAGATGGCCGCCGTCCAGTTCTACCGCTGGGACGGCCTGCTGTTCCTCGCGGTGGCCTGTGCCCTGGCCCTGGCCGGCAGCCTACGGCTCGGGCGGCAGCCCCTGACCGCGTTGACCCTGCTGCTCGCGGCGGCTGCCGCGCTCACCACCAACCTCGCCGTGGGCGCGATCCAGCTCGCCCAGTACCTGGCCGTCGACGTCGCCCTCTACTTCATCGCGGCCTCCCGCTCCCGCCGGACCGGAGTCACCGCGCTCACCATGGCGCTCGCCCTCCTGGTGGTCTGGCTGTCGGTGAGAGTGCTGTGCGGATGGGACGTCGGCACACTCGTCGAACTGACCGTGGCCCTGACCGTCTTCGTCTCCTGGCTGCTCGGCGACGCCACCCACCGCAACCGCGTCCACGCCGAGCAACTGCGGGCCCGGGCCGCGGGCCAGGCCGTCACCGACGAACGCCTGCGCATCGCCCGCGAGATGCACGACATGGTCGCCCACAGCATCGGCATCATCGCCCTCCAGGCGGGCGCGGCGGCCCGGGTCGTGCGCACCCAGCCGGACGCCGCCCGCGAGGCGATGACGGCGGTCGAGACCGCCGGCCGCGAGACCCTCGCCGGGCTGCGCCGCATGCTCGTCGCGCTGCGAGAGGCGGACCACGGGGACACGGCGGGCCGGACGGACCGGGGCGAGCGGTCCCGTTCGTCAGGAGGGCCGGGCGGCGGAACCTCCGACACCCCGGACGGGCCGGGCGGGCGCGGCGAGTCCGACCCGCCGAGCCCGGCCCGTGCGGACGGCCCCCGAGCGGCGGACCTTTCCGAGGCCTCGGCCGACGACCGCTCCGGCAGCGCGCGGGACGTGACACCGAACCCCGCCGAGGGGCTGGCCGACCTCGACCGGCTGGCCGCCGCGGCGACCGCGGCCGGGGTCCGCGTGGACATCCACTGGACCGGCGAGCGGCGCCAACTCCCTCCGGAGATAGACCTGTCCGCGTTCCGGATCGTCCAGGAGTCCATCACCAACGTCATACGTCACGCGGCGACGGCCGTGTGCCGGGTGAGAGTCGACCACCGTGACACGGAGGTCGCGGTGGAGATCACCGACGACGGCCGGGGCAGGGGCAGCACCACCGACACGGGGTTCGGTCTCATCGGCATGCGCGAGCGGGCCGCCCTGCTGCACGGCGAGTTCACCGCGGGCCCGCGTCCCGAGGGCGGATTCCGGGTGAGCGCCCGCCTCCCGATCCCGGCCACGGGCCAGGCGGGCGTCCGATGACGGTGCGGGTCGTCCTCGCCGACGACCAGCAACTCATCCGCACCGCCCTGCGCATGGTCATCGCCGACATCGAGGACATCGAGGTGGTGGGGGAGGCCGAGAACGGCGAGCAGGCGGTGGCGCTCGCCGGGGAACTGCGCCCCGATGTCGTCGTCATGGACATCCGCATGCCCGGTATGAACGGCATCGAGGCGACGCGCCGGATCACGTCGGAGGCCGCCGGACCCGCGGACCCCACGAGGATCGTCGTCCTCACCACCTTCGACGACGACGACTACGTGTACGGGGCGCTGCGGGCCGACGCGTCCGGATTCCTGGTCAAGGACATGGGTCTGGACGACATCATCGCGGCGGTTCGCGTGGTGGCGGCCGGGGACGCCCTCATCGCCCCCGGCGTCACCCGCCGGCTCATCCAGGACTTCACCGCGGCCCGTCCCGAACTGGCCCGTGGGAGCGCCGAGCTGAAGGGTGTCACCGAGCGTGAGCGCGAGGTTCTGACGCTGGTCGGCAGCGGGCTGTCCAACACGGAGATCGCCGCGCGGCTCTTCATCAGCGTGGCCACGGCGAAGACGTATCTCACCCGCCTGCTGTCGAAACTGGACGCCCGGGACCGCGTCCACCTGGTGATCATCGCGTACGAGGCGGGGCTGGTGTCCGTGAACCGGCCGACTCGGACCCCCTGAGCCCCGGCCGGTCGTCCTCGCTCAGCCCACGGCACCGGCGACGAACGCGGTCCACGCGTCCGCGCCGACCAGCAGTACGGGCCCGGCGGGCACCTTGCTGTCCCGGACGGGGACGACTCCCGGGACCCCGTCGGCGACTTCGAGGCAGTTGCCGCCCTCGCCGTTGCTGTGACTGCTCTTGCGCCAGCGGGCGTTGCTCAGGTCATGGGCGCGCATCGTCTGAAGTCCTCCTCAGCCGCCTCGATCAGGGCAAGGGACGCCTCAGGCGACAGCGCGGCGGCCCTGAGCAGATCGTAGGTGTGCTGCGCGCGCTTCACCACAGCCGGATCGTCCACGAGCGTTCCCGAAAAGGAGGCCTCCGCATAGGCGGTCGGCGGAGCGTCCTCGAACTCCATCAGTCGGAGATCCCCGGTCATGAGCGCGTGCGCACCGGCCGAGTACGGGATCACCTGCACGGCAGCCCTGCGCTCCCGCACCACACCTACTAGATGGCCGAGTTGCTGGGACATCGCCGCAGCCCCGCCCACCGGGATGCGCAGCACGTTCTCGTGCAGCACCACCCAATACATCGGCCTTGTAGCGTCGGCGAGAACATGGGCCCGTTCCAGCCGAGCGGTCACCTTCTCCTCCACGTACTCCTCGGTCGCGAACGGATTGGCGGCCAACGTCACCGCCCGCGCATACCCCGCCGTCTGCAAAAGACCCGGCACCAGCGCCGGAGCGAACTCCGCGATCTTCGTCGCCGTCCGTTCCAGTTCGACGACCGCAGCGAAATAGCCCGCGTAACGCTTGTCGTCGATGAGTTTGTGCCACATCCGCTCGAAGAAGCCGTCGCTCCGCAGCAGTGTGTCGATCCGCTGGGCCACGTCCAACTGCGGCTTGCGGATGGCCTGTTCGAACTGGCCGATATAGCCGCCGGAGACGAAAACCCGTGCCCCCAGTTCCACCTGGGTGAAACCCGCGTCCTCCCTGCGTCGTTTCAGTTCTGAACCGAAGAACTCCCAGGCGGCCTGCCGCGAACCGTTGGCCATGGGCCAACCCCCTTGCGCTGCAACGCGCTTGTAGCGGACGGAACCCTGACGATTTTAGCTGCGGAGCGTCACGATGTGGACGCGAAGCGTGAAGTCGACGAGGACCGGTGGAGCAGGGTGAAGGAAGAACACGCACGAGCACACGTACCGGCGCAAGGACGATCACACGTTCACACGCCGCCCGACGGTCGGCGGCACTCGGCGCATCGCGTCGAAGAGGCGGAGGAAACTGTGCAGGATTTACGGACGGCGCTCGCACGGGCCGGAATCACCTTGCCGTCCCTGCGGATCGACCTGGCGAGCGTGGCGCGCGACACACCCTGTCCACTGATCGTCCTGGGCGGCTGCTCCGTCGAGGCCGCCGCCCGGCTCGCGGCGGCCCTGCGATGAAGGCGGCACCGCCGGCCGGGGTCTGCGCCGTCGACACCCGTACGGGAAGGGTGGGCGTGGTCATGGGTCACGAGGGGCCGTACGTGCAGCTGAGGCCGCTCGGCGGCGGCAGGGAGTGGGACTGCCCGCCGGAGGCCGTGCGGCGGGCCACCACGGTGGAGCGGATCGCCGCGGCGACGGCGTACGCCAACGCGCGCAGCCGCGGCGAGGTGTCGTGAGACGCCGGGGCGCCCCCGGAGTGCGGCAGGGGTGCCCCGGCGGGGCCCGGCAGGGGTCCCGGACGCAATGCGACCCGTCCGGGCCGGGGCGCGGGCGCCGTAGGCGAGAATGGGCCGCATGAGTCTGTTCCGCGACGACGGCATCGTGCTGCGCACCCAGAAGCTGGGTGAGGCGGACCGGATCATCACGCTGCTCACACGCGGTCACGGCCGGGTACGGGCGGTGGCGCGCGGGGTGAGGCGGACCAAGTCGAAGTTCGGGGCGCGCCTCGAACCCTTCTCCCACGTGGACGTGCAGTTCTTCGCGCGGGGCAGCGAGTTGATCGGCCGCGGGCTGCCCCTGTGCACCCAGAGCGAGACGATCGCTCCGTACGGTGGAGGGATCGTCACCGACTACCCCCGCTACACCGCGGGCACCGCGATGCTGGAGACCGCCGAGCGGTTCACCGACCACGAGGGGGAGCCCGCGGTGCAGCAGTATCTGCTGCTGGTCGGCGGGCTGCGCACCCTGGCCCGTGGGGAGCACGAGCCGCACCTCGTCCTCGACGCCTTCCTGCTGCGCTCCCTCGCGGTCAACGGCTACGCGCCCAGCTTCAGCGACTGTGCCAAATGCGGCATGCCGGGACCGAACCGCTTCTTCTCGGTCGCGGCGGGAGGAACCGTCTGCGTCGACTGCCGGGTGCCCGGCAGCGTCGTACCCTCGCCTCAGGCCCTCGAACTCCTCGGCGCGCTGCTCACGGGAGACTGGGAGACCGCGGACGCCTGCGAGCCGCGGCACGTCCGGGAGGGCAGCGGGCTGGTGTCGGCCTATCTGCACTGGCATCTGGAGCGCGGACTGCGCTCCCTGCGGTACGTGGAGAAGTAGGCGCCGCCCGGGCAGTCCGGGGCGGCGGCAGCGCGCGAGCACGCCGCGAGCGCGCGAGAACAGCGAAGAACTGCAAGCAGAGCGAGACGAGCGCCCGGCGCACGCGAGCGAGTCAGAGGGAGACGAGAAGCACATGGTCGTACGCGGGATCCTGGGCCGCCGGCGCCGCGAGTACAAGGCACCGGAACCGCACCCCTCCGGTGCCCGCGCGCCCAAACTCCCCGGAGAGCTCGTCCCGAACCACGTGGCGATCGTCATGGACGGGAACGGCCGCTGGGCCAAGGACCGCGGGCTGCCCCGCACCGAGGGCCACAAGGTCGGTGCCGAGCGGGTCCTCGACGTCCTCCAGGGCTCGATCGAGGTCGGCGTCGGGAGCATCTCCCTGTACGCCTTCTCCACCGAGAACTGGAAGCGCTCGCCCGACGAGGTGCGCTTCCTGATGAACTTCAACCGGGACTTCATCCGCAAGACCCGCGACCAGCTCGACGAGCTCGGTATCCGGGTGCGCTGGGTGGGCCGTATGCCCAAGCTGTGGAAGTCGGTCGCCAAGGAGCTCCAGGTCGCCCAGGAGCAGACCAAGGACAACGACAAGCTCACCCTGTACTTCTGCATGAACTACGGCGGCCGCGCGGAGATCGCCGACGCGGCGCAGGCGCTCGCCGAGGACGTGAAGGCCGGCCTCCTCGACCCCTCCAAGGTCAACGAGAAGACCCTCCAGAAGTACCTGTACTACCCGGACATGCCGGACGTCGACCTGTTCCTGCGCCCGAGCGGCGAGCAGCGCACCTCCAACTACCTGCTCTGGCAGAGCGCCTACGCCGAGATGGTCTTCCAGGACGTGCTGTGGCCCGACTTCGACCGGCGTGACCTGTGGCGTGCCTGCGTCGAGTTCGCGCAGCGCGACCGCCGCTTCGGCGGCGCCGTCCCGAACGAGCAACTGCTCGCGATGGAGCAGGACATGCGGGGCGACGGCTCCTGACACCCGCCACCCGCGGCGCTGTTCGGTTCCGACGCTACGATCACGGCTCAAACCACCGAACTGGGGAGGGGCCGTGGTCGAGGGACAGGGTGCCGCGCGGCAGCAGGAGTCGCCGGAGCAGCCGCAGGAGCCGGAGCAACCGCCGGGGCAGGGGCGACGACACGAGGCCGTCGAGCTGGAGTACCGGCCGGTCGTCGCGGACTTCAGGTCGGCGCTGAAAGCGCGCGCGGGCGTCAGCAAGGCGGGCCGAAGAAGGTACTGGGCGACGGGTGCCATGACCGTGGCGGCGGTTCTCCAGGGCACGAAAGCGTTGACCGGGCACGGAGGGTCCCTGTTCCTGGCGATCTGGCTGGCCGTTCTGGTGCCGGTCCTCCTGCTGTCGCCCAGGCTCATCGCCCGCCAGTTCCAGCGGCTCGGGGAGCGCCAGGGAACGTTCCGGGTGACCGTCTCGGACGCCGGGGTGACCGTGATCACGGACAACTCCACCACGGCGCTCAACTGGGTCGCCCAGCCCCGCTACCGGGAGACCGCGGACGTCTTCGTCATGATCAGCCCCGACAATAACGCGAGCAGTTTCACCGTGCTGCCCAAGCGCGCCGTGCGCGCTCCCGAGGACGTGGACCGGTTGCGGGCGATCCTCGACCGCAACCTGACCCGCGTCTGATCCGCTCGGGGGTTCAGCCCTTCGCCGCCGCGCAATCCGCGCACGTGCCGAAGATCTCCACCGTGTGCGCCACGTTCACGTAGCCGTGCTCCGCGGCGACGGCCTCCGCCCACTTCTCCACCGCCGGGCCCTCCACCTCCACGGCCTTGCCGCAGACGCGGCAGACGAGGTGGTGGTGGTGCTCGCCGGTGGAGCAGCGCCGGTAGACGGACTCGCCCTCCGAGGTGCGCAGGACGTCGACCTCGCCCGCGTCGGCGAGGGACTGGAGCGTGCGGTACACGGTGGTGAGCCCGACCGAGTCGCCCTTGTGCCTGAGCATGTCGTGGAGTTCCTGCGCGCTGCGGAACTCGGTCACCTCGTCGAGCGCCGCCGCCACGGCGGCACGCTGCCGGGTGGAGCGGCCCCGGACGGGCGATCCAGCGGTTGTCACCGTTGCCTCCTAGCGTCTGACCTTGCCCGGCCATTGTGCCAGCCCGGGCACTGCGCGGTCAGACGCCGACGGTGCTCTCCGGGCCGCGGGTGGCCGGAATCGCGCACTCCGCGGGGTCCCCGGCGCTCTGAGCCGCGGCCACCGCCCGGGCCCGGCGCCGGGCCAGCGGCGACGCCAGCGCCGTCAGCGCGATGAACGCGCCGATCGTTAGCAGCACGATCGTCGAGCCGGGCGGCACATCCTGGTAGAACGACGTCACCGTGCCGCCGATCGCCACGCTCACCCCGATCGCCACCGCGACGGCGAAGGTCGCCGCGAAGCTCCGGGTGAGCTGCTGGGCCGCCGCGACCGGCACCACCATCAGCGCGCTCACCAGCAGCAGGCCGACCACCCGCATCGCGACGGTGACCGTGACCGCCGCCGTGACCGCCGTCAGCAGGTTCAGGGCCCGCACCGGCAGACCGGTCACCCGGGCGAACTCCTCGTCCTGGCTGACCGCGAACAGCTGCCGGCGCAGGCCCAGCGTGACGAGCACGACGAAGGCGGCCAGCACGCAGATCGCCGTCACGTCGGACTCGCTCACCGTCGACAGCGAGCCGAAGAGGTACGAGGTCAGGTTGGCGTTCGAGCCGCCCGGCGCGAGGTTGATGAACATCACGCCGCCGGCCATGCCCCCGTAGAAGAGCATGGCGAGCGCGATGTCCCCGCGGGTCCTGCCGTACCAGCGGATCAGCTCCATGAGGACGGCGCCCAGCACGGACACGGCCGTCGCCATCCACACCGGTGACGTGGACAGCAGGAACCCGAGGCCGACGCCGGTCATCGCCACATGGCCGATGCCGTCGCCCATCAGGGCCTGACGGCGCTGGACCAGGTAGATGCCGACGGAGGGCGCGATGACGCCCACCAGGACGGCGGCGAGCAGCGCCCGCTGCATGAAGGCGTAGTCGAGGATGTCCATCAGCTGAGCAGTCCCGTCCGGAGGGGTTCGGCGTCATGAGCCGCGTGCGGGTGTACGTGGTCGTGGCCCGGCAGGGCGTGCTGGCCGACGGCCCGCGGCGGCGGGCCGTCGTGCAGGACGCAGCCGTCCCGCAGGACGACCGCGCGGTCGATCAGCGGCTCCAGGGGGCCCAGCTCGTGCAGGACGAGCAGCACGGAGGTGCCCTGGGCGACCTGGTCGCGCAGCGTCGCGGCCAGCACCTCCTGGCTGGCCAGGTCCACGCCCGCCATCGGCTCGTCCATGATCAGCAGTTCGGGTTCGCAGGCCAGCGCCCGGGCGATCAGGACCCGCTGGTGCTGTCCGCCGGACAGCGCGTTCACGGAGTCCTTGGCGCGGTCCGCCATCCCGACGAGCTCCAGGGCCCGTCGTACGGCCGCGTGGTCGGCCTTGCGCAGGATGCCGAAGCGGGCGCGGGACAGCCGTCCCGAGGCGACGATCTCGGTGACCGTCGCCGGTACACCGCCCGCGGCCGTGGTCCGCTGCGGGACGTAGCCCACCCGGTGCCAGTCGCGGAAGCGGCGGCGCGGGACGCCGAAGATCTCGATCTCGCCGGCGCTGACGGCGACCTGGCCGATGACGCTGCGCACGGCGGTCGACTTGCCGGAGCCGTTGGCGCCGAGCAGCGCCACGACCTCCCCGCGGCCGACCGAGAGGTCCATGCCGCGCAGGACCGGGCGCGTGCCCAGTTCCGCCCGGACACCGCGCAGGGACACGACGGACTCGCTCACGACGTCCTCCACAGTGATCACTTCGTTCCGAGAGCCGTCTGGAGGGCCTTCAGGTTCGACCGCATGACCTGCATGTAGTCGCTGCCCCTGGATTTGCCGGTGATGCCTTCGAGGGGGTCGAGGACATCCGTCCGCAGGCCCACGTCCCGGGCGATCGTGCCGGCGGTCCTATCGCTGACGAGCGTCTCGTAGAACACCGTCGTGACGCCGTCGGCCTTCGCCAGGTTCTCCAGGCCCTTCACCCGGTTCGCACTGGGCTCCGACTCGGGGTCGAGGCCGTTGACGGCCTCCTCGGTCAGCCCGTAGCGCTCGGCGAGGTAGCCGAACGCGGCGTGGGTGGTGATGAAGGTCCTGGTCCTCGTGTTCGCGAGCCCGTCGCGGAACTCGGTGTCGAGCGCCGTGAACTTCTTCCGCAGCGCCGCCATGTTCTTGTCGTAGTCCGCCGCGTGCTTCGGGTCGGCCTTCTTCAGCGCGGCCGAGACTCCCTCGGCCACCTGGCCGAAGCGAACGGGATCGAGCCAGATGTGCGGGTCGGTGGCGCCGGCCTCGTCGCCCTCGCTGTGGTCGTGGGCGGCGGCGTGCCCGCCCACCTCGTTGCCGTGCTTCTCCAGCGTCGTCAGCGAGGCCGCGTCGACCTTGGTCCTCACCCCGGACTGGGCCACGGCGTCGTCGACGGCCGGCTGGAGGTTCTTGAGGTAGAGGACGGCGTCGGCGTCCTGGAGCCGCGCGGTCTCGCGGGCGCTGATCTCCAGGTCGTGCGGCTCCTGGCCTGGCCGGGTCAGATTGGTGACGCTCACATGCGTCCCGCCGATCTCCTCGGCGAGGTACTGGAGCGGGTAGAACGACGCGACCACGTCGAGTCTGCCGTCGCTGCGGGCGTCGGCCGAGGCGGAACCCGAGCAGGCCGTGAGGGCGCCGAGGCCGACGGCGGTGGCCGCCACGACCGCGGACCCCGATATGAGGCGTCGTCGTACGTTCATGACAGTCATTTTCAACAAATCTGGAAACGATTGTCAACAAGCATTCGTGGGAGTGCCCTCACGCCACCCGGCAACAGGCATCAAGTGGATCCAAACGGCAGGAAGCGGCCCACCGCGGGAACCGATTTGATGCGGGGGTGGCCGACGCCGGTAACCTGAAGCATTCGCTGCCGTCCGTTCGTAATGAAGAGAGCACCGTGGCCGCCGACAAGATCGATTCCATCGTCAGCCTGAGCAAGCGCCGTGGCTTCGTTTTCCCCTGTAGTGAGATCTACGGCGGACAGCGTGCCGCTTGGGACTACGGCCCGCTCGGCGTCGAGCTCAAGGAGAACCTGAAGCGCCAGTGGTGGCGTTACATGGTCACGTCGCGCGAGGACGTGGTCGGTCTCGACTCGTCCGTGATCCTGGCCCCCGAGGTGTGGGTCGCCTCCGGTCACGTCGCCACCTTCACGGACCCGCTGACCGAGTGCACCTCGTGCCACAAGCGGTTCCGCGCCGACCACCTGGAGGAGCACTACGAGGCCAAGCACGGCCGCCTCCCGGAGAACGGCCTCGCCGACCTCAACTGCCCCAACTGCGGCAACAAGGGCACCTTCACCGAGCCCAAGCAGTTCTCGGGCCTGCTCTCCACCCACCTCGGCCCCACCCAGGACAGCGGCTCCGTCGCCTACCTGCGCCCCGAGACCGCCCAGGGCATCTTCACCAACTTCGCCCAGGTGCAGACCACCTCGCGCAAGAAGCCGCCGTTCGGCATCGCGCAGATGGGCAAGTCCTTCCGCAACGAGATCACGCCCGGCAACTTCATCTTCCGCACCCGCGAGTTCGAGCAGATGGAGATGGAGTTCTTCGTCAAGCCGGGCGAGGACGAGCAGTGGCAGGAGTACTGGATGGAGCAGCGCTGGAACTGGTACACCGGTCTCGGCCTGCGCGAGGAGAACATGCGGTGGTACGACCACCCGAAGGAGAAGCTCTCCCACTACTCCAAGCGCACCGCCGACATCGAGTACCGCTTCCAGTTCGGCGGCAACGAGTGGGGTGAGCTGGAGGGCGTCGCCAACCGCACCGACTACGACCTCGGCGCGCACTCCAAGGCCTCCGGCCAGGACCTCGCCTACTACGACCAGGAGGCCCAGGAGCGCTGGACTCCTTACGTCATCGAGCCCGCCGCCGGTGTCGGCCGCGCGATGCTCGCCTTCCTGCTCGACGCCTACGTCGAGGACGAGGCCCCGAACGCCAAGGGCAAGATGGAGAAGCGCACCGTCCTGCGCCTCGACCACCGTCTGGCCCCGGTGAAGGTCGCGGTCCTGCCGCTGTCCCGCAACCCGGAGCTGTCCCCGAAGGCCAAGGGTCTCGCCGCCGCGCTGCGCCAGAACTGGAACATCGAGTTCGACGACGCCGGCGCCATCGGCCGCCGCTACCGTCGCCAGGACGAGATCGGCACCCCGTTCTGTGTCACCGTCGACTTCGACACCCTCGACGACAACGCCGTCACGGTGCGCGAGCGCGACTCGATGAAGCAGGAGCGTGTCTCCCTCGACCAGATCGAGGGCTACCTGGCCGCCCGCCTCGTCGGCTGCTGACCCGAGCACCGCTCACGAAGCCCCCGGTTCCCGAGCAGGGAACCGGGGGCTTCGCGTTGTCCCGGACCATGGGGTGTCCGGGCGCCGGTGGCACCGGCGGCGCGGGCGCGCCCCGGTGGTGTCACGGACCCGCGGCCGGGGCGGCTCGGGAGCCCCGGCGGTCCGCGCTCCGAGCCCTCCCTCGGCTCAGCGGCCCTGGAGCGCCTTCACGTTGTCGCCGAACGTCCAGTTCTTCGAGCCGTCCCAGTTCACCGACCATGTCATCAGGCCCTTGAGGGAGGTGCCGTAGTGGCGCCAGGCCTGGGAGACGAGGCCCGGCGCCATGTAGCCGCCGCCCGCGCCGGACTGGGCGGGCAGGCCCGGGACCTGCTTGTCGTACGGAACCCTGATCGTGGTGCCCTGGACGACCAGCCCCTTGTCCAGGCAGTCCGTCTGGGCGGTGAAGCCCTGGACGGTGCCCGCCGCGTAGGAGTCGCCGGAGCAGCCGTACATGCTGCCGTTGTAGTACTGCATGTTCAGCCACCACAGGCGCCCGTTGTCCGCGTACTTCTTCACGATCGGCAGGTACGCGCCCCAGATCGACCCGTACGTGATGCTGCCGCCCGTGACGTACGCGGTCTCCGGCGCCATCGTCAGCCCGAAGTTCGACGGCATCCGGGACAGCACCCCGTCGATGATCCGGACCAGGTTGGCCTGCGAGGCGGAGAGCTGACCGATGCTCCCGCCGCCGACGAGCCCGGTCTCGATGTCGATGTCGATCCCGTCGAAGTTGTACTTCTTCAGGATCGGCACGATCGTCGCGACGAAACGGTCGGCGACCGCGGACGAGCTCAGGTCGATACCGGCGGCCGCTCCGCCGATGGACAGCAGGACGGTCTGCCCCGCCGCCTTGGCCGCGCACATCTCTGCGGGCGTGGCGACCTTCACGCCCGTGTCCATCCCGTCCTCCCACAGCGCGGTGCCGTCCGAGCGGATGACGGGGAACGCGGCGTCGATCACGTTGTAGCCGTGCGCGGCGATACGGGAGTCGGTGATCGGCGTCCAGCCGAACGGCGGGTGCACGCCGTTCGCCGAACCGTCCCAGTTCTCCCAGTACCCCTGGAGGACCTTCCCGGCGGGACGGGACTTCACCGCGCAGGTGTCCGCGGCCGAGGCGCCGGGGGCGCCCGCGATCGACAAGGGGGTGAGGACGGCCGCGGCCAGCGCCACGGCGAGCAGACGCATCTTTCGGCGAATCATGCGAGGCCTCCCGGTGGGGGTGCGGTGAGGTGTCGTAGGCATGACAGTCGCGCGGTCCAGACCTTTCGTCAATAGGTCTGGACCAAAGTGGCGTTGACGGATCCGGGCGTGCGGCCTTCGGTCAGGGGCGGCCGGACGCCGGTGCGGCGCGGCCGCGGGCGAGCACGCCGATGAGGGTAGCCAGGTCGGCGGCGCCCTCGGGGTCGTCGGCGTAGCGCGTCGTCCGGAGCGGGCCGACCTCGCCCGTGCTGATCGACTCGATCGGCGAGGGCGTGGCGGGGGTCACCCAGCTTTCGAACCGGCCGCCGATCGCGGCCTCCACCACCCGGCCGGCGTCGTCCCGGTCCACTCGGTCACCAGCCGTACGCAGGACCGTTCCAGACGCCGGCTGCGCTCCTCGGGGGAGGCGCCGGGCGGCGGCGCCAGTTCCGCGAAGCGCCGGGCGAGCCACTCCAGCGACCTCCGCCAGTTCAGCAGCCCGGCCGCCGCGCGGGCCGCGGTCCCGTCGGGAGTCGTGACCGAGGTGTGCGCGCTGCCCCAGCCGTCGACGTGCCCGCCGTACCCCTCGTCCCAGTTCCACGCGAAGGCCCAACTGCCGTAGCGCTCCCGGATGATCGCGTCCACCTGTTCCTCGCACCACAGCTCGCCCGCCCACCAGCCCGCCGGCCCGGAGAGCACGGGCGGCACCCAGGGACGGATCAGTGCGTGGAACCGGGCCTCCTCCTCGCCGTCCCAGACGAAGGGGTGCAGGGCCGGGTCGAGCCGGTTCCAGTCGAACGTGGTCCCGAGGGGGAGGCGGGGTACGAGGTTGCCGGGGAAGGGCAGGGAGTCTCGGTTGTACGTCAGTGTCCGGGCCTGTCTCTCATGCGTCGCGGCAAAGCCCTCAGTCTCGCCCCGCGCGGCCCCGGCCGGCCATCCCATTTCCGGGATCCCCGGTCCGTCCCGTCCCCGGACCGTGATCCGCGCGCCGTTTCTCAACTCCCCTTGGAGGCCGACCCTCAGGCCGTTTCGGACAGCTTCGGACCCCTTCAGCCCTCGTCGGGCCTCTTGGGGTCGACCGTCGCCTGGTGCTCCTCGGCCAGGTGCTCCTCCGCCTTCAGCCAGGGGAGGAACTGGGTGTTCTTGCGCCAGCCGCACGTCTCGCACCTGATGGTCCGCTGCACACCGGCCCGCTGCACACGGACGGTGTGCTCGCGGCCGTGCTGGTCCCAGCGGCTCACTTTGCTCGTGTTGATCTGAAGCATGACGCCTCCTGGTTCTCCCGCTTCGTCTGCGCAGCAAGGAGTGTGCAGCATGGTGAAGATCAACGGGGGTTCTTGGGGGGTGAGTTCGCGCGGTCCGCGCGGGCGCGTTCGCGGTCAGGACGGGGCGAGGTGTCCCTCGGCGGCCTCGACGGCGGCCGTGGTGACGTTGACCTGGTGCTCTATCTGCCGGTCCACCGGCACCCAGGTCGCCGTGAAACTGGCCGAGTAGGCGGCGCACCAGCGAGCGACGAGTGCCTCCAGCTCGGCGCGCTGGGACGCGGTCCCCGGGGCCGGCGCGTACTCCTCCAGGAGGCGCAGCAGCATGGCGGCGGCCCGCAGCGGAGTGCGCCGGGCGAAGCCCTCGATGCTGGCCGTGCGGGCGCGGGTGAGGCCGGGGAGCGGGGTGAACGACGGGTGTGCGGGGTCCCAGCTGTCGGCCAGCGGGCCGCACACGCGCAGTGTCTCGGCCACGGCCCTGCGCATGCTGAAGCCCGGGTCGGGGCCGGGGGCCGGGAGGTGGGGACGGGCCCGCTCGTAGTGGCCGCGGACGATGTGGGCGTAGTCCCGCAGCCGGTCCGCCCAGTGCCGCAGCCGCTGTTCGGGCGCGGGGTGCGGAGCGAGGTCGGCGAACCCGGCGGCGGCCCAGACCGGCACCTCGAGCACCGCCGTGACTCCGCCGTGGGCGTGCGGGGCGAGCCAGGTGGAACGGTGGGCGTTCTCCGGGAAGGCGGTGGGGCGTTCGGGCGCTCCGGGCGGCGGCAGGACGAACACGCCGGGAGCGTTCGTGGGCCAGTGCAGGGCGTCGAGCGGGGCCCTCTCGACGGGGATGCCGAGCCGTTCGGCGGAGGCGGCGAGGGTCCGGTCCAGGCCGGGGACGTCCCGGGTGAGCTGGGCGAAGGTGCCGCCGATGTCCGTGCCGTGCAGGGAGATCTGGATGTAGGGCCGCAGCCGGTGGATGACGTCGAGCAGGGCGCGGCTCTCCGGCAGTACCCGCGGGCGGGGCAGGGCGGGTGCCCATTCGGGCTGTTCGTCGGCGGTGGGCCGGAAGAAGGACCGGTAGTGGTCGAAGAGGGTGTCGGCCCGGTGTCCGCCTTCGTTGAGGCGCGCTCCGTCCGGGTCGAGGCACAGCACCAAGTGCCATACGGTGCCGGGACGTTCGCCGCCCAGTGCCCGGTGGGCCAGCGCCAGAAGAGTGCCCCCGCCGACGTACTCGTTCGGGTGTGCGCCCGCGACCACGAGGGCGTGCCGTGGCCCTTTTCCGACACTCAGCATCCGCAGCGGGACGCCGTGCCGGGAGTGGCCGATCGTGCTGAGCCGGCACAGGCCGGGATACCGGGCGGTCAGGGCCTCGGCGGTGCGGGTGACGTCGGCGGGTGTGGGATAGCTCAGTGTCCGGATCCGCTGTCGTCCCGGGTCCGTCTCCGGTCCAGCGCGCGGATCTTGATCTCGGCCACGGAGTCTCCTCGGATCGTGGATCGCTGGTCGGCCGGACGGAACGCGCCGGGCCATCGCCGGGCACGTCTCCGTTCGACTTCGGTGCGACTCAGTACGACATGGCGCACCACTGGTGTCAACAGCCCCTGGGGGGAAGGCGGCAGGCTCATGGCCAGTGCATATGCCGGTGGCCGTACGGGGGGTGGGCACGGGCCGGCCGAGGGCCCGGCCGGGGGTCGCCCCTCGGCTGGCCCCGTCGCGGTTCGCCCGGCGGCCGAGGGCCGCCCGGACCGAGGGGCGCCCCCGTCCGCGGGTCGCGATGACCGTGGGCCGCCCCCGTCCGCGGGTCGCCATGACCATGGGTCGCCCCCGTCCGCGGAGTGCTCCCGACCCCGGGCCGGCGGGCCCTCAGCTGATGGTGCGTGGCAGTCGCAGGCTCAGTGCGGTGGTCAGGGCCACACCCGCCAGCTGGACCAGGAGGGTCGTCACCAGGGCGTCCCGCATGCCGTGGGACGGGACGAGGGACAGGAACAGGGTGCCGAGGGTGGCCACTCCCACGGCGAGAGCCGCCTGCTGGGTGGTGGCCATCACGCCACTGCCCACGCCCGCCCGGGCGGCCGGCACCTCGGAGAGGATGATCCGGATGAGGACGGGCAGCTGGAGCGCCTGGCCCGCGCCGGCGACGGCCGCCCCGGGCAGCAGTTCCATCACCCCGAGGTCCGGCCAGGAGCGCCAGGCGGCCAGTGTGATGAGGGCGAGGCCCACGGCCTGGAGCAGTCCGCCCGCGGTGACGACCCGTGTGCCGTGGCGGGCGATCAGCCTCGGTCCGCACAGGGACGTGATGAAGAAGACGACCGCCATGGGCGCGAGGGCCAGCCCGGCCGGGACGGGACCGAGGCCCTCGCCGCGTTGCAGGGCCACCGCGATCACGAACATGAAGCCGCTGAACCCGATGGAGAACGGCACGATCATGATCAGGCCCCGGCGAAGCGAGGTCAGCCGGAACAGGCTCGGCGGGACCAGCGGCGTGCGGCCGCGCCGGTCCGCACGGCGTTCGACGAGGTAGAACGCGGCGGCCGCGAGCGGGAACAGGGCGAGGGACAGCCAGGTCCACAGCGGCCAGCCCGCGGCCCGGCCCTCGGTGAGCGGGGTGAGCAGGGCCAGCAGCGCGACCGCGAGCAGGACCGTGCCGAGGGCGTCGACCGGCTCCGGGCGCTGCGAGCGGGTCTCGGGGACCTCGCGGCGGGCCAGGACCAGTCCGAGCACGACGACGGGCACGTTCACGAGGAACACCGAGCGCCAGCCGGTGCCCGCGATGTCGGCCGCGACCAGAAGGCCGCCGAGGATCTGCCCGGCCACCATGGACAGGCCGGCCGTGGCGCCGTACAGGCCCATCGCCTTGGCACGGCGGGGGCCGGAGGTCGTGGACTGGATGGTGGCGAGGACCTGCGGCAGCATCGCCGCGGACGCCGCGCCCTGGGCGACGCGTGCCGCGACCAGGGTCCACGCGGTGGGTGCGAGGCCGCAGGCGAGCGAGGTCAGGCCGAAGGCCGCCATGCCGCCGAGGAAGAGCCGGCGGCGCCCGAAGAGGTCGCCGAGGCGTCCCCCGAGGACGAGCAGGACGGCGTACGCGACCCCGTAGCCGGCGACGACGAGTTCGAGGACGGCCTCGCTCGCGTTCAGGTCCCGCCCGATGGTCGGGAGGGCCACGTTGACGATGAAGAAGTCGATCAGGGGCAGTGCCGCGCCGAGCAGCACGGTGAAGAGTCCGAGGCCGCCGAGCGCGGGTGGCGCCGTGGGGGCACGGACGGTGGTCGTGAGAGTTCCGGTATCGGTCACGTCCCCAAGACTTCACCTGGACTCAGACGGGTACCAGAGTCTCCTTATCCTGGTACAAGCACTACCTGGCAACAGGCTGCGCCGAGCGGCAGGCTGGAGACATGACGACGATGGCACACGAGACGACCACCGGTACCGGGCCGTCGCGACCGGCCGGTGACGGGGCGGGTCCGGTCGCCGGCGTGGCGTCCCGGGCCGGGGAGATCCGGCGGCACGAGCTGGCCACCTTCCTGCGCAGCCGGCGCGAACGCATCGCGCCCGAGCAGGTCCAGCTGCCGCGTGGCCGCCGACGCCGTACGCCGGGTCTGCGCCGCGAGGAGGTCGCCCAGCTCTCCGCCGTGGGGGTCACCTGGTACACCTGGCTGGAGCAGGCGCGCGACATCCAGGTGTCCGAACAGGTCCTCGACGCACTGGCCCGCACGCTCCTGCTGGACGCCAGCGAGCGCGCCCACCTCTTCCAGCTCGCCGGAGCGGTCGACCCCACCCCCGCCGCACAGTGCCCGGTGATCACCCCGGCGCTGCGCCGGCTCCTGACGCAGCTGGAGCCGGTCCCGGCCTGCATCCAGAACAGCCGGTACGACATCCTCGCCTACAACCGCACCTACGCGCGGCTGATGATGCGCGACCTCGACTCGGTCCCGCCCGCCGACCGCAACTGCGTGCTCCTCGCGTACACCGACGCGGAGTGGCGCGCGTCGATCGTCCTGCTCGACGAGACCACGCGGCTGATGGCCGCGAAGCTGCGCGCGTCGATGGCCGGGCACCTGGGGGAGCCCGCCTGGAAGACCCTGCTGAAGCGGCTGCGGGCCGAGTCGGCCGAGTTCCGCGAGAACTGGGACCGGTACGAGGTGGCCGCCACCCGCGGCAAGACCAAGAAGTTCCTGAACCCGTACGTCGGCCTGGTCACCGTCGATCACACCGACCTGTGGCTCGCCCCCGACCTGGGTGCCCGCATGGTGACGTACCCGCCCCAGGACGAGGAGAGCCGCGAACGGCTGGAGAGGCTGCACGCGATCGCGCTGGAGGCGGAGGCCCGGGGCGGAGCGTCCCGGGCCGAGGTGGCGGGGGTGGCCTGACCCGGTCCGGGGTGGCTTGACCCGGCCCGGGGGCGGGCCCGCGACGCCGGCCCCCGCGCCCCGCCGGTCCGCGACACCGGCCCGGCGACGCCGGCCCCGTCAGGCGGCGGAGGGATCCTGGGTCCGTACGCCCGCCGCGTCCCGGATCTCCGGGGACTCCAGCAGGCGGGCCGTGCGTTCGGCCGAAGCGCGGGCCCGGCGCCCGCTGCTGAGCAGGCCGAGCACGAGGACGGCGACACCGCAGACGGTGATGATCCACCAGCCGGGGCGGGAGGCCGCGACGTAGGTCTCCCGGTAGGCGGAGGCCTGGATGCCGGAGGCGAGGGCCGCGCCGATGACGGCGACCCCGAGGGTGCCGCCGATCTGCCGGCTGGTCGAGGCGATGGCTGCGGCGACGCCCGCCTGGGAGCGGGGCATGCCGGAGACGGCGGTGTTGGTGATGGGCGCGTTCACGAAACCGAAGCCGATGCCGAAGAAGATGTAGCCGACGACGAGCGTGACGTTCGACGTCTCCGCGTCGAACGCCGCGAACAGCACACCGCTCACGGTCATCGCGACACCGGCGATCAGCAGGGACGGCCGGGGACCGCGGCTGCCGACCAGGCGTCCCGACACCGGCGCGCAGACGAAGCACAGGACCGCCATGGGCAGCATCCACAGGCCCGCGTGCAGGGCGTTCAGACCGCGGACGTTCTGGAGGTACAGCGTCGACAGGAACAGGAAGCCGCTCAGCGCGGCGAACGCGCTCACCGCGATGACGGTGGCCCCGCTGAACGGCACCGAGCGGAAGAAGCGCAGGTCGACGAGGGGTTCGTCGCGCCGGGGCTCGTACCACAGCAGGCCGGTCAGCGCGGCGAGGGCGATGGCGCCGAAGGACAGGGTGTGGGCGATCCCTGCGGTGGGCGCCTCGATGATCGCGTACGTGAGGGAGCCGAGCAGGGCGATGATGAGGAGCTGGCCGACCGGGTCGGGGCGGCGGGCCTTCGGGGCGCGGGACTCGGGCACGAACCGCAGGGTCAGCACGAGCGCGGCGAGACCGACGGGAAGGTTGATCCAGAAGATCGACCGCCAGCCCACGGAGTCGACGAGCAGTCCGCCCACCATCGGTCCGGCGGCCATCGAGATGCCGACCACGGCGCCCCAGACGCCGATCGCCCGGGCCCGCTCGCGCGGGTCCGTGAAGGTGTTGGTGATGATCGACATCGCGACCGGGTTGAGCATCGAGCCGCCGACGGCCTGGACCATCCGGAAGACGATCAGGGTGTCGAGGTTGGGGGCGAGGGAGCAGAGCACCGAGCCGATGGTGAACAGGACGAGGCCCGCCATGAACACCTTGCGCCGGCCGATGCGGTCGGCGGTGGAGCCCGCGAGCATCAGAAGGGAGGCCAGCACCAGCGTGTACGCGTCGATGGTCCACTGCATGCCGGCGACGCTCGCGTGCAGCTCCCGCTGCATCGAGGGCAGGGCGACGTTCAGAACCGTGACGTCCAGGCTCACGATCAGCAGACTCATGCAGCAGATCGCGAGCACCAGCATCCGGTGACGGTGGCTGAGCTCAGGCATTCCCTCAGCGTACGTCGTTGTCGATAGTGTGTCTAACTAATGACCGCTACATGATCTTCCGCGCGAGCACCCGGCGCCGTACGCCACAATGGGGGAATGCCCACGCCCACGTCCACGGTGAACTCCGCGCTCTCGATCGGTCCCCACACGGCGCAGCCGCCCGTCGTCCTGGCCCCCATGGCCGGGATCACGAACGCGCCGTTCCGCACGCTGTGCCGCGAGTTCAGCGGCGGCAAGGGCCTGTTCGTCAGCGAGATGATCACCACGCGGGCGCTGGTCGAGCGCAACGAGAAGACCATGCAGCTGATCCACTTCGACGCGACCGAGAAGCCGCGCTCGATCCAGCTCTACGGAGTCGACCCCGCGACCGTCGGCAAGGCCGTCCGCATGATCGCGGAAGAGGACCTCGCCGACCACATCGACCTCAACTTCGGCTGCCCGGTCCCCAAGGTCACCCGCAAGGGCGGTGGCTCCGCCCTCCCCTACAAGCGCAACCTGCTGCGCGCGATCCTGCGTGAGGCCGTCAGCGGCGCCGGGGACCTGCCCGTCACCATGAAGATGCGCAAGGGCATCGACGACGACCACATCACCTTCCTCGACGCGGGGCGCATCGCGGTCGAGGAGGGGGTGACCGCCATCGCGCTGCACGGCCGGACGGCGGCCCAGCACTACGGCGGCACCGCCGACTGGGACGCCATCGCCCGGCTGAAGGAGCACGTGCCGGAGATCCCCGTCCTCGGCAACGGTGACATCTGGTCGGCGGACGACGCGCTGCGGATGATGCGCGAGACCGGGTGCGACGGAGTCGTCGTCGGGCGCGGCTGCCTCGGCCGGCCGTGGCTGTTCGGCGACCTGGTGGCCGCCTTCGAGGGCCGCCCCGGCGACTACGCGCGGCCGACGCTGCGCGAGGTCGCCGCCGTCATGGTCCGCCACGCCACGCTCCTCGGCGAGTGGATCGGCGACGAGGCACGCGGCGTCATCGACTTCCGCAAGCACGTCGCCTGGTACCTCAAGGGCTTCTCGGTCGGCTCCGAGATGCGCAAGCGCCTCGCGATCACGTCCTCGCTCGCCGAACTCTCCGACGGACTGGCCGAGCTGGACCTCGACCAGCCGTGGCCGACGGGCGCCGACGGACCCCGCGGCCGCACCTCGGGCAACAACCGGGTCGTCCTGCCGGACGGCTGGCTGAAGGACCCCTACGACTGCGCGGGCCTCTCCGAGGACGCCGAACTGGACACCTCCGGCGGTTGAGACGGTTGAGGTGGCTGAAGCTGCTGACCGACTGACCGACTGACCGACTGACCGACTGATCGGCTGACCGACTGATCGGCTGGGCTGCTGACCGGCTGGGCGGCTGAGTGGTTGAGCCGCTCAGCCGTCGCGAGCCGCGGGCCGCCCGCCGTCCGGGGCCTCAGGCGCCTCCCACCGCCGCGAGCAGGGCCAGTGGTGCCGCCGCCGAACGGGACTCCCGCACACAGGCGTGGGGATACGGCACCGGCTGGGCGTGGGTGTCACGGTCGTAGCCCGCGATGACCTCGGGGAGGCGGTGGCCGGCGGCCGTGGCCGCGTCCACCAGCGCGTGCGCCACCGTACGGGCCTCGTCGTGCAGTCCGTACCGCGCCAGCCCCAGGGTGATCAGGGCGTTGTCGTGGGGCCAGACCGAACCGCGGTGATACGACAGCGGGTGGTACGCGGGCTGGCCGGAGGCGAGCGTGCGCACACCCCAGCCGGAGAAGAAGTCCGGTTCGAGGAGCCGGCGGCCGACCAGCTCGCCGTACTCCTTGTCCAGCAGGCCGGACCACAGCAGATGACCCGCGTCCGAGGCGAGCGCGTCGACATGGCGGCCGTCGCCGTCCAACGCCAGTGCGGGGAAGGCGTGTTCGCTCATCCAGAAGTCCCGCTGGAACCGGTCGCGCAGGTCCGCGGCGGCCTGTTCCAGGAGCGCCGCGTAGACCTCGTCGAACCAGACGGTCCTGGCCAGTTGGGCGGTGCGGCGCAGCGCGTCGTACGCGTATCCCTGCGCGCCCGCCGCCATCACCGGGCCGGTGGGGCGGCTGCCGTCGGCCGAACAGATGGCGCCCGGGGAATCCTTCCAGTTCTGGTTCGCGAGGCCGCCGCCGTCCGCGCGGTAGACGAGATAGCCGCGTGAGGTCAGCCCGCCGTGGTCCAGCATCCAGCCCACCGCCGCACGGGCGTTGGACTCGAGCCGGCGGGCCAGCGCCACGTCGCCGGTCTGCTCGGTGTAGGCGCCGAGCAGCACCAGGAACAGCGGCGTCGCGTCCACCGAGCCGTAGTAGCGCCCGTACGGCACCTGCCCGAAGTGCGCCAGCTCGCCGTGCCGCACCTCGTGCACGATCTTGCCGGGCTGGGCGACCGCACCCGCTCCCACCTCGACAGCCTGGGTGGCGGCAAGCGCGGGCAGGGTGGCGGCGGCGAGCTGGGGCCGGTAGGGCAGTGCGAAGAGCGAGGTGAGCAGCGCGTCGCGGCCCAGCAGGGTGAGGAACCAGGGCACTCCGGCCGCGGGAACCCGTAGCTCCTCTCCGTCCGGGCCCGTCGCCGGCACCTGGAGCACGGCGAGATCGGACAGGCCTCGCGCGCAGGCCGCGGCCAGCTCGGGCCAGCCGGTCGGGAACGGCACTCCCTGTGCGAACTCGTCCTCCAGAGCGAGGACTTGCTCGTTGGCGGCGGCGGGCGAGGCGGGCACGCTCGGTTCGTGGGCGGCGCCGTGCGGACGGGCCGCGACGCGCAGCGCCAGCTCCGCCGAGCCGTGCGGTTCGAGGCCGAGGGTCCAGACGAGGCGGCGCGCGCCGGTGCCCGTCTCCTCCACCCCGTCCGGCGCGGGCTCGGAGGTGACCGTCGTACGGGACTGCCACTCCCCGCGCCGGTAGCTGAACTCGATACCGTCGTCGAGGACTTGGCGTTGGCGTACGACGCCCGTCTTGGCGTACGTGCGGTGGTCGGAGCGCAGTTCGAACTGGTCCGTGAAGTCGGCGTCCGCGGTGACCGCGATCCGGACCGTGGTGGGCGTCGGACGGTTGCTGGTGACGCGCAGCGCCTCCACGAACGCGCCCTCGGAGACCGCCTGTTCGCGGAAGAGTGTGTAGGCGGGCGGCTCGTTGCGGCCGCCGCGCGGCACCAGCACGCAGCGTGCCGTGTCACCGTCCGCGACCGGCGTGAGCGCCTCGGGCACCGCGCCGTCCACCGTCAGCTGCCAGCGGCTGAGATGCCGGGCGTCCCGTACGAATAATCCGTCCGGAGAGCCGCTGCCCCGCACTCCGCTGATGTCCCCGCCGTCGCCCACGGCGGCGAACGTTCCACCGTGCACGAGCAGATGATGCCGGTCCGTCATCCCCGGTCCCCTCCCTTGGCTTCCGTACCGAACTCGAATACGCGCTGTGCCGCACCGTCGGCGCGGCAGTCACCGGCGCCCGCACCGGCACCGTCGGCGCCGATGCCGGGTGCCGTGTCGGTCAACGCGGCGCGCCCCCAGGGGGACACGACCGATTCCGCCCCGGAGGGCTCGTGCAGCAGGTCGAGCGCCAGCGCCGCCGTCCAGCTGAAACCGATTGCTCCGCAGGCCTCGCCGGTGAACGGGTCCACGTACTCGGCGAACCCGGATTCCCCGGCGGTGTCCAGCAGGGCGGCCCGCAGCGCGTCCGCCCGTCCGTGCTCCCCGTGCAGCCGCAGCCCGCGCTCCAGCAGCCAGTTGGTGTTGAACCAGGCCGGCCCGCGCCAGTAGCGGTGCGGATCGAACGCCTCGCCGGTCAGGTCGTAACTGGGCGCCAGCCGCGTCGCCCCGCCGAGACCGAAGTGCGGCCCGCCCGCGGTCCGTACGAGCGTGGCGGCGATGTCGCGCGGCAGCGCGGGGAGGATGAGGGGGAGGAGCCCGGCGACACTGCGCTCGCGGATCAACGCACCACGCCCACTGCTCCCACCGCTCCCGCCGGCTCCGTCGCTCCGCTCGTCGCGGCAGAAGAACATGCCCTCCGCCGGGTCCCACAGCCGCTCCACCAGCGCCGCCGTCAGCCGTTCCGCGCGCGCGTGCCTGGCCGTCCCCGTCGCGCCCAGTTCTCGCGCGATCTCGGCCAGCGCGTGTTCGGAGGCGATCAGCAGGGCGTTGAACCCGGGGTCCTCGACGGCGAACTCGCCGCCGCCGTCCGCGTATCCCCGGTCCCGGTAGTCGGCTGCCAGCCGGACGTACCGCCCGTAGTCGAGGTCCGTCGGCCGGTCCTCGGCGGCGCCGTGGTCGAGGTCGGCGCGCCGGAAGGAGCGGGCCGGCGCCGGGGTGACTCGGCTCAGCGGCGCGTCCCAGCAGGGGCTGTTGTCCATTCCCTGTTCCCAGGGGTGGACCACGCCCGCCAGCCCCCCGCCGCCGAGGTCCCGGCGGTGCAGAAGATAGCGGTGCCAGGCCGCGAGGCGGGGATACATCCGGGAGAGGAACGAACGGGCCCTGGACAGCCCCGGGTCCGCCCGGTGCACCAGCCACACGGCGAGCGCGTGCACCGGTGGCTGCACGATGCCCGACGTCTGTACCGTGCGCGGGGCGCCCGCCGCGCGCCCGGCGGTCGAGGAGCGCCAGAAGTCGGGGCTCGGGAAGTACGCGTCGAGCGGGACGGAGGGGTTGAACACGATGTGCGGGACACGCCCGTCGGCCCACTGCGCGCGGAACAGCGTCTCCAGCTCCGTCTGCGCCCGCAGCGGGGACAGATGGCGCAGGCCGATCGCGATGAACGCGGAGTCCCAGGACCACTGATGCGGATACAGCCCGCGCGAGGGCACCGTGGAGGTTCCGGTCCAGTTGCCGTCCAGCACCCGGCAGGCCCTGAGGTGCAGCGACCCCGACGGCCCGCCGGGACCGTATACGGATGGTCCGCTCCGGACGACGCCGTCCGCACCGGACGGGGAGGGCGGGCCGGAGGCGTGCGCGGGTGTGCCGTGGGCGCGCACGGGGTTCATGGGTCCCTTGTGCAGGGCGGTGAGCTGGGTTGTGCTGTCCACTCAGGTCTCCCCGAAGACGTCCGGCCGGCCGGTTCGGCATCATCTGCCGTAGGGTTACGTCTATTTAACACGCAAAACTCAATATGTAATGCAGAGTTGGGGAACGCAAGAGGGTGCGCATGACGAACAAGGCGGGGAGGACCGTGAAGACCGGGAACCAGGCAAGTGCCGGAGACCTGCTCGAACTGGTGCGCAGCGGACGGGCCAACACGCGCGGCGCGCTCCAGCGGGCCACCGGTCTGTCGCGGGCCACGGTCGGCCAGCGCCTGGACCGGCTGTTCCGCGCGGGCTGGCTCCGCGAGGGAGCGGGCGGTCCCGTCGACTCGCCGCTCGGCGGGCGCCCCTCCATCACCCTGGAGTTCGACGACGAGCACGCCGTCGTCCTCGCCGGGGACCTCGACACCCGGCACGGCCGGGCCGCCGTCCTCACCCTGACCGGCGAGATCCTCGCCGAGCACGCGGGCCCCCTGGTGATCGACGACGGTCCCGAGGCGGTCCTCGGCGAGCTCGGGCGCTGGTTCGCCGAGCTGGTCGGCAAGTCGGGCCGGCCCGCCGACGCCGTCTGCGGCATCGGGCTGGCGGTGCCCGGCCCTGTCGACAGCGAGACCGGCCGGGTGGTCCAGCCGCCGATCATGCCGGGCTGGGACGGCTACGACATACGAGGGCGGCTGGGCCGGGCCTTCGCCGAACACACCGGCGCGGGTGCCGTCCGCGTCCCCGTGCTCGTCGACAACGACGCCAACCTCATGGCCTACGGGGAGCAGCGCGCCGGCTTTCCCGACTGCTCGGCGTTCGCGCTGGTCAAGGTCTCCACCGGTATCGGCGCCGGCATGGTCGTCGGCGGCACCGTCTACCGGGGCGTCGACGGCGGCGCCGGCGACATCGGGCACATCCGGGTGGGCGCCGACGCGCTGTGCCGGTGCGGCTCGTACGGCTGTCTCGCCGCCGTCGCCAGTGGTGGCGCGGTGGCGCGCAGGCTCGCGGAGTCCGGCGTCCGGGCCGCGTCCGGCTCGGACGTGCGGGAGCTGCTGGCGGCCGGGCATCCCGAGGCGACGGCGCTCGCGCGGGAGGCGGGCCGGCAGGTCGGGGACGTCCTGGCCACCGTGGTGACCCTGCTCAACCCCGGCGTGCTGATGATCGCCGGGGATCTGGCCGGAACCCCCTTCGTCACGGGCGTCCGGGAGCTGCTGTACCAGCGGGCGCTGCCCCGCTCCACCGCTCATCTGGACGTGGTGACCGCCCGGCTCGGCGAGCGGGCCGGGCTCGTGGGCGCGGGGGCGCTGGTCGTGGAGTACCTGTACGCGCCTGAGCGGGTCGAGGAGCGGTTGGCCGCGCTCGGCGTGTGAGCCGTCCGTGTGAGCCGTCCGGGTGAGCCGTCCGTGTGTCGTGCCCGTATCTCCGTGTGTCGTGCCCGGATCCTGGTCCGCATCCTGAAATCTGGCTCCTCCGGATCGCGTGATTCTCGCCACCCTTGATAGGGGTCACGCTCAGATGAGCGGATCTTGAGCGACTGCACTTCCCTAAGGGGTGGCACTCAGTGCCACTGTCTGATCGTTCATCGATTAAACTCAGACGTGCTGAAGCGTGCTCATGTGAGCGTGTAGAGTGGCCTGTGGGGGTTCATTCGTTCAAGAAGTGAAAACATCGGCCCCTGATGACTTGCCAAGCCTTGACTTTGGATCTGGTGGCGGACGAGTGGTTACAGGCGCATGACGCGCAAGTGGACGTACCCAGACGCCTTCGATCTGGGTATGTTCCCCGTCGTCAGGGCAGCCACCGCGACGTCGAGGAGTCGAGACTCGTGTCGGAAAACAAAGATCCCCACGTAGCCGAAAGCGGCGTTGGTGGAGCGAAGTTCGTTTATGACTTTACCGAGGGCAACAGGGACCTCAAGGACCTGCTCGGGGGCAAGGGTGCCAACCTCGCCGAAATGACCAACCTGGGCCTTCCCGTCCCGCCCGGCTTCACCATCACCACCGAGGCGTGCAAGACGTACCTCGACAGTGGCGAGGAGCCGGTGGCACTGCGTGACGAGGTGAGTGCGCACCTCGACGCCCTCGAGGCCAAGGTGGGCAAGAAGCTCGGCCAGGCCGACGACCCCCTGCTCGTCTCCGTCCGTTCCGGCGCCAAGTTCTCCATGCCCGGCATGATGGACACCGTCCTGAACATCGGACTCTCCGACAAGTCCGTCCTGGGCCTGTCCCGGCAGGCCGGCGACGACCGCTTCGCGTGGGACTCGTACCGCCGTCTCATCCAGATGTTCGGCAAGACGGTCCTCGGTGTGGACGGCGAACTCTTCGAAGAGGCGCTGGACGCGGCGAAGGACCTCAAGAAGGTCACCGTCGACACGGACCTGGAGGCGGCCGACCTCAAGAAGCTCGTCACCAAGTTCAAGAAGATCGTCAAGACCGAGGCCGGCCGGGACTTCCCGCAGGACCCGCGCGAGCAGATGGACCTCGCCATCAAGGCGGTCTTCGAGTCCTGGAACACCGATCGCGCCAAGCTCTACCGCCGCCAGGAGCGCATCCCCGGCGACCTCGGCACGGCCGTCAACATCTGTTCCATGGTCTTCGGCAACCTCGGCCCCGACTCCGGCACCGGCGTCGCCTTCACCCGCGACCCCGCCTCCGGCCACCAGGGCGTCTACGGCGACTACCTCCAGAACGCCCAGGGCGAGGACGTCGTCGCGGGCATCCGCAACACGGTCCCGCTCGCCGAGCTGGAGTCGATCGACAAGAAGTCGTACGACCAGCTCATGCAGATCATGGAGACCCTGGAGAACCACTACAAGGATCTCTGCGACATCGAGTTCACCATCGAGCGCGGACAGCTGTGGATGCTCCAGACCCGCGTCGGCAAGCGCACGGCGGGCGCGGCCTTCCGCATCGCCACGCAGCTGGTGGACCAGGGCCTGATCGACGAGGCCGAGGCGCTCCAGCGGGTGACGGGCGCGCAGCTCGCGCAGCTGATGTTCCCGCGCTTCGACGACGAGGCGAAGGTCGCCCCGATCGGCCGGGGCATCGCCGCGTCGCCGGGCGCCGCGGTCGGCAAGGCGGTCTTCGACTCGTACACCGCGGTCAAGTGGTCCCGTTCAGGCGAGAAGGTCATCCTGGTCCGCCGGGAGACCAACCCCGACGACCTCGACGGCATGATCGCGGCCGAGGGCATCCTCACCTCGCGCGGCGGCAAGACCTCCCACGCGGCCGTCGTCGCGCGCGGCATGGGCAAGACGTGCGTGTGCGGCGCGGAGGAGCTGGAGGTCGACACCAAGCGCCGCCGGATGACCGTGTCCGGCGGGCACGTCGTCGAGGAGGGTGACCTCATCTCGATCGACGGCTCCAGCGGCAAGGTCTACCTGGGCGAGGTCCCGGTTGTCCCGTCCCCGGTCGTCGAGTACTTCGAGGGCCGGATGCACGCGGGCGCCGACGACGCCGACGAACTGGTCGAGGCCGTTCACCGGATCATGGCCTTCGCCGACCGCAAGCGCAGCCTGCGCGTACGCGCCAACGCCGACAACGCCGAGGACGCGCTGCGGGCTCGCCGCTTCGGCGCGCAGGGCATCGGCCTGTGCCGTACCGAGCACATGTTCCTCGGCGACCGCCGCGGGCTCGTGGAGCGGCTGATCCTCGCGGACACGGACACCGAGCGCGAGGAGTCGCTGAAGGCGCTCCTGCCGCTCCAGAAGCAGGACTTCGTGGACCTGTTCTCGGCGATGGACGGCCTCCCGGTCACGGTCCGTCTCCTGGACCCGCCGCTGCACGAGTTCCTGCCGGACATCACCGAGCTGTCGGTGCGTGTCGCGCTCGCCGAGTCCCGCAAGGACGCCAACGAGAACGACCTGCGCCTGCTCCAGGCGGTGCACCGCCTGCACGAGGCGAACCCGATGCTGGGCCTGCGCGGTGTGCGCCTCGGCCTGGTCATCCCCGGCCTGTTCACCATGCAGGTACGGGCCATCGCGGAGGCGGCCGCCGAGCGCAAGAACGCCAAGGGCGACCCGCGCGCGGAGATCATGATCCCGCTCGTCGGCACGGTCCAGGAGCTGGAGATCGTCCGCGAGGAGGCCGACCAGGTCATCGCCGAGGTCGAGGCGGCCACCGGCGTGCGGCTGAAGCTGGCGATCGGCACGATGATCGAGCTGCCGCGCGCCGCGCTGACGGCCGGCCAGATCGCCGAGGCCGCGGAGTTCTTCTCCTTCGGCACCAACGACCTGACCCAGACGGTGTGGGGCTTCAGCCGCGACGACGTGGAGGCATCCTTCTTCACGGCGTACCTGGAGAAGGGCATCTTCGGCGTCAGCCCCTTCGAGACGATCGACAGGGACGGTGTCGGCGCGTTGGTGAAGTCCGCCGTCAAGGCCGGCCGCGAGACGCGCCCCGACCTCAAGCTCGGCGTCTGCGGCGAGCACGGCGGCGACCCCGAGTCGGTCCACTTCTTCCACGAGGTGGGACTCGACTACGTCTCCTGCTCCCCGTTCCGCATCCCGGTCGCCCGACTGGAAGCGGGCCGCGCGGCCTCCACCTCGAAGGGCAGCGACCACCGCTAGCCCACGGGGCGAAAAGACCCCGGAGCCGCCGCCTGTCCCCGACCCTCAACACCGATGGGCGGCGGCCCCGGCCCACGAGAAGGGGCGACACCCTGTGCGGGGGTGTCGCCCTTTCGGGCGTGCTCTGCGGAGACTGTCAAGGTACGCGGCTGACCAGGCAGAACGGCGTTCGCTGGCGTTGACTGCCGTTGAAGCCACGCGAAGCCGTTGTGCCCTGCCGGGCGCGGTTCGGTTCCGTTCACGGTCGTCCGCACAAGTCGAGACGGGGTTCCAGCTCGAGGCAGCGCTCCGATCGCCAGGCCGCACAACAAAGGGAGTGTGGCGGCACAAGGCTTCGAATCCCGCTTGTTGCGCTGGTATTGAATGCCCCGTCTGGCGAGGTGCGGCGTCATCTCGCGCCTCGCCGGTGAGCTGGCGGTTTGGGGTCGCTGTTGGTCATTGATGGCTGTTGCTGGTCCCCGTCGGACGGCCCACAGACGGCCCAGATTCGCGATGGGCGTCGCCCGCGCGGCAGAGCCGAGTCGCGAGCCGGTAGATTTACAGACCGCGCGCGTGGCACATCCTGACCAGCACACACGCATTGTTGCCGGCATCTTGCCCCACCCCTGCCCCGCAAGGCCCTCACAGGGGGAAGCACCGGGTTACCCCCTGCAACCTTCGGGATTTCTTCATCCTGGTCCTGTCGGGCGACGCCTGGGGGAACCCACGCCTGCTGAGCAGCACCTCGCCTAGCCGCGGGCTGCGCCGACTGCCCCAAGCGCGGCAAGGGTGAAGCCATCCCGTAGCTCTCCCGCACGGATCGCCTTTGCGATTTCGTGTGGACTCCACCAGCGCGCGGCGGCGATCTCGCCGTCGTCAACCGTGCCGGGGCGCAGCGGGGCATCGCCCTGAACCGAGACCTCGACGACGGCAACCTCGTTCTCCAACATGCCAGAGTCGATGTCCAGGTACGCCACTGCAACCGCTGCGGAGCCCACCAGTCCCGCCTCCTCGACCAGTTCTCGCAGCGCGTCCGAGACAGGATCGGTCTCGCCGAATCCGCGTGGCAGTTCCCAGGCCCACCGAGCGACCGTCGGCCGCCACTGGCGGACCAGCAGAATGTCATCGCCTCGTCGTGCCAGCACCACGACTCCTGTACGGCCACCGCCAACACGGATGCGGTGCCGGACGGTCTCCGCGCCGGAGGGCAGGCGATAGGTGTCCAGGTAGACCTCGCACCATCGCCCGCCGTCAGCATCGGTGTAGGCCTTGTGGGTGTGCGTACGTGGCGCCTCAGTGTCCATCAGGCCCTCCTCGCAGCACTCCTGGAAGCTCTATCACGTCATACCGCCCTCGGAAATCGCCCAAGTGGGTCACACCTGCTGCTACGGCCGCAACGACAACCGGCGCGAGCGCTCCGCCCGCGCCGGCCGCGAACACTCCAGGCGTCCCCTCGCCAAGCAGGCCAGTCGCCAGGCTCAATCCACCGCCCGCAACCATCTGAGCAGTGACCCCACGCCGGCTCTGTGCGAACCGCTGGAGTCGGGTCACCGACACCTCGCCCACGTCAGCGGCCGGCGGCTCTTTCGTACGCTCCGCGAGCAGGTCGCCCACCTCCTGCAAAGCAGCAAGGTCGCGCCGATGCCACCAACTGGTGAGGGCATCGGCAGCGTCATCCGTGTAACGCTGCCATTGAGCACCGCTCATCAGGCCCAGCCGCAGTTCGAAGCGAGTCGGATAGATCACGACCGGTGTCTGCTCCCCCAGCGCCGCTGCCTCTCGGCGCCGGATGCCGCGACTGGGCGAAGCCAACCCAAGCAGGCAACCTTCGCTCGCTGCGATGGCTCTGTAGTACGTCTCGTCGAAGGACTCACGCAGCATCTGAGCATCCGCTTGCGCTGCGGGGTCACCGGAGCGCTGTAGGGGGTCAAGTCTCTCGTGCAGGAGGCTTCGGCTGGGTAGCCCGTTCGCGTCGAACTCCCCGCTGGTCCAGGCAGCGAGCACCGCCCGGCCCTCGTCACTGGCCGCATCCTCCGGGCGCGGCGGAGGCCGCAACGCGTACGCGGTCGCGTAGTCGGCCGGCACCAGGGGGCTGACGTCCAAAAGGCCGCGCTCGGCGGCTTCCAGCCAGTCACCCCACCGGGCAACTGTGCGCCGCCGTAACGGAATCTCAAGGACACCGGTCGCCGCCAGCAGCCGGTCCGCCATACCGATCGGCCCCTCCGTGGCCAGGGCCGCGACCGCAGACTCGACGTCTGCGCGCACGGCCAGCTCCCGCTGGAGTCGCAGGCACTGGTCATCGGGGATCGGAAGGGAAGAAAAGAGGAAACCAGTGGAGAGCATCGCAATCAGCTGGCCGGCCAGGTCTGCGTTCCGGGAGTTCACCCGGATCGGCAACACGGCACCACCGCCGATCCCCCGGATCGCCAACTCGTCGAGGAGTGCGGCGGGCCGGAGCGCAGCGAAGCCGGCGCCATCGAGCAGTTGGGGATAGGTCAGGAACAGAGAGCCGCCCTGGAGGACTTCCCAGCGCAGCCGCCCGAGCAGCTCCGCCCGCCCGAGCGCGGTCAGCCGTTCCATTGAGGTGGCGGCCCCGGCCGCTTGGGCGCTCAACCTGGCCCGCTGCCGTACGCTGTCCCACCCTGTGCTGAGGACCGCGGTCATGTACCAGCCCCTTCTGCGGCGTCCATACGTGAGCCAGTTCAGCATGTGCCGATCAGCGAAACAACGGACATTCGTGCACCGCCTGCGGTCTCCGACTTGCCCAGCGCCGGGGAGAGCCACGAACCGACGGGTCTGCCGCACGGTTGGGTGAGGTTGACCTGCCCCATCTCTGAGGTTCCAGTTCTGGTGGCTAACTGACAGCCCTTCACGGAAGGCTGGCAGCCATGCCTCGTCCTACTCCTCCGGAGTTCCGGGCGCGTGCTGGACAATCCCCGTCAGAGCTACCCGCCCCGGCGACAACCCCGGACCGCCCCGGGAGGCGGTCGTGGTCTCCAGCCACCGCTGCCTGACCGATTCCGACGACTGAGGGCATGGGAACCGCAGGGCGGGCGCGGCTGTCCTCGGCGTCGGCCTTCGGCCGGCGGAGCGGTGCTCGTAGGCTGGGGGCCAGGTATCGGAAGGAGCGGGTCGTGGGTGGCTGGAGTGCGAAGGACATACCCGGGCAGCGGGGGCGGGTCGCCGTCGTCACCGGGGCCAACAGCGGGCTGGGGCTGGTCACCGCGCGGGAACTGGCACGCCACGGGGCCAGGGTGGTGCTCGCCTGCCGCAGCGAGGCCCGCGGCGGCGAGGCGGTCGAGCGGATCGCCGCCGAAGTGCCGGGCGCCGAGGTGGAGTTCGCCCGGCTCGACCTCGGTGACCTCGCGTCCGTAAGGAAGTTCGCGGACTCCTTCTCCTGTGACCGCCTCGACCTGCTCGTCAACAACGCGGGTGTGATGGCGTTGCCGCACCGGACGACGGCGGACGGGTTCGAGACGCAGTTCGGCGTGAACCACCTCGGGCACTTCGCGCTCACGGGACTGCTGTTCCCGGTGATCGCGCAGACCCCCGACGCGCGGATCGTCACCGTGTCGAGCATGGTCCACGCGCTCGCCGACCCCGACCTCGGCGACCTCAACAGCGAGAACGGGCCGTACCGCAAGTGGATCGCCTACGGCCGGTCCAAGAGCGCCAACCTCCTGTTCACGCACGAGCTCGCGCGCCGGCTGTCCGGATCCGGGTCCGATGTCGTCGCGGCCGCCGCGCACCCCGGGTACGCCTCGACCAACCTCCAGACCGCCGGGCCACGGCTGGAGGGGCGCAGGGGCGCGGAGCGGCTGATGGAGATCGGCAACCGCGTCCTCGGGCAGAGCGCCGAGGCCGGGGCCCTGCCGACGCTGTACGCGGCCACCGCACCCGGCGTACGGCCCGACACCTTCGTCGGACCGTCCTTCGCCATGTGGCGCGGCTCGCCCTCGACCTCCTGGCGGGCCCGCCGCACCCGCGACGACACCAGGGCCGAACTGCTCTGGGCCGCCTCGGAGCGGCTGACGGGCGTCACCTTCGAGGGGCTCAAGGGCTGATGGCCGGGGCCCGGCTCAGGCGGCGCGCACCTCGTACGTCGCCACGCGCACGTCCTCGTCGTCCAGGCACCGCCCGGACTCCAGGTCGAAGCGCTGCTTGAGCAGCGGGGAGGCCACGAACGGGCGGCCCTGACGGGCGCCGGTCAGCCCGCGGGAGAGCACCGCGGCCCCGCTGAACGGATCACGGTTGTCGATGGCGTACGTGCGTCCCGCGCGGTCGGTGAACAGCGCGACCTGGCGGCCGTCCGGGAGGAGCGCGGCGACACCCCGTCCCGGAGTCAGCAGGGACAGCTCACACACCGTGAACCAGTCGTCCTCCAGCAGGAGTTGGAGCGTGAGGGCCGTCGCCGGCCGGGCCGTCTCGGGTGCCAGGGTCATCGCTGGGCACTTCCTTCCAGGGGGCGGAGTCCGATGGTCAGCAGGGGCAGGTCGGGCTTGATCTGGTCGCGCTCGGGGACGAAGCCGACGACCGGGTCCGGGGTGTCGGGGGCGTTCACGAACGACACGAACCGGCCCAGCTTCTCCGGGTCGTTGATGGTCTCGGCCCACTCGTCCCGGTAGTTCGCGACATGCGCGGTCATCAGCGACTCCAGCTCCTCGCAGATGCCGAGCGAGTCCTCCACGACCACCTCGCGCACGTGGTCCAGGCCGCCGGGAATCCGCTCCAGCCAGGTCGAGGTGCGCTCCAGGCGGTCCGCGGTGCGGATGTAGAACATCAGGAAGCGGTCGATGAGCCGGACCAGTTCGGCGTCGCCCAGATCCTGGGCCAGCAGATCCGCGTGGCGCGGGGTCGCGCCGCCGTTGCCGCCGACGTAGAGGTTCCAGCCGTTGGAGGTCGCGATGATGCCGAAGTCCTTCGACTGGGCCTCCGCGCACTCGCGGGCGCAGCCCGACACCGCCGACTTCAGCTTGTGAGGGGAGCGCAGTCCCCGGTAGCGCAGCTCCAGGTCGATCGCCATCCGGACCGAGTCCTGCACGCCGTACCGGCACCAGGTCTGCCCGACGCAGGACTTCACCGTCCGCAGCGACTTGCCGTACGCGTGCCCGGACTCGAAGCCGGCGTCCACCAGCCGCGCCCAGATCAGCGGGAGCTGCTCCACCCGGGCGCCGAACAGGTCGATCCGCTGACCGCCGGTGATCTTCGTGTAGAGCCCGAAGTCCCGTGCCACCTCGCCGATCACGATGAGCTTCTCGGGAGTGATCTCGCCGCCGGGGATCCGCGGCACGATCGAGTACGAGCCGTTCTTCTGGAGGTTGGCGAGGAAGTGGTCGTTGGTGTCCTGGAGCGCGGCCTGTTCGCCGTCCAGGACGTAGCCGTCGGCGCCGATCGTCGGGGCGAGGGAGGCGATGATCGAGCCGACGGCGGGCTTGCAGACCTCGCAGCCGTCACCTCCCCGGGCGTCCTCGCGGCCGTACCGGTCGAGCAGCGTCCGGTACGAGGTGATCCGCAGTGCCAGGACGATCTCGTACAGCTCCTCGCGGGTCTGTCCGAAGCAGCCGCACAGGCCCTTGTCGACCTCGATGCCGCCGGCCTCCAGCTCGGCGCCGACCAGCTGGCCGAGCACCTTGACGCAACTGCCGCAGCCGGTACCGGCCTTGGTGCACTTCTTGACCTCGGGAACCGTCGTGCAGGAGTGCTCGGTCACCGCGCCGCGGATCGTGCCCTTGGTGACGTTGTGGCAGGAGCAGACGACCGCGGAGTCGGGCAGGGCGGAGGGTCCGAGGGCCACCGGGGCGCCCGCGCCCGCCGGCAGGACCAGGGACTCCGGCGATACGGGCGGGACCGAGCCGGTGAACGCGCGCAGTGTGCCGTACGCCTCCGCGTCGCCGATCAGGATGCCGCCGAGGAGCGTGCCGTCCCGGCCGATGACCAGCTTCTTGTACAGGCCCGCTCGGGAGTCGGAGTAGACGACGTCCAGGCAGTCCTCGGTGGTGCCGTGGGCGTCGCCGAAGGACGCCACGTCGACGCCCAGCAGCTTGAGCTTGGTGGACAGATCCGCGCCCGTGAACGCCCTCTCGTCCTCGGCGATGGTCGCCGCGGCCGTCTCCGCCTGCTCGTAACCGGGCGCCACCAGTCCGTAGACCCGGCCGTCCGCCGCCAGCGCGCATTCGCCGATCGCGAACACCCGCGGGTCCGTGGCCGTACGGCACTGTTCGTCGACCGTGATGCCGCCGCGCTCGCCGACCGTCAGACCGCAGTCGCGGGCCAGCTGGTCGCGGGGGCGGACACCGGCGGAGAACACCACCAGATCGGCGGCGAGTTCGGAGCCGTCGGAGAGCTTCATACCGGTGACCGCGCCGTCCTCGCCGACCAGGATCTCCTGCGTGCCCACACCCGTGTGGACGGCCAGGCCCATCCCCTCGATCGTGCGTAGGAGCGCGGCCCCGCCGCCCTCGTCGACCTGCACCGGCATCAGCCGGGGCGCGAACTCCACGATGTGGCTGGTGAGTCCGAGGCCCTTGAGGGCGCCCGCCGCCTCCAGGCCGAGCAGACCGCCGCCCACGACGGCGCCGGTCTTCGCCCGCGACTTCGCGTACTCCTCGATGGCGAGCAGGTCCTCGATCGTGCGGTAGACGAAACAGCCCTCGGCGTCCTTGCCGGGGACCGGCGGAACGAAGGGGAAGGAGCCGGTCGCCAGTACGAGGGTGTCGTAGCCGACCGTCAGACCCGACCTGGCCGTCACGGTGCGGGCGGCCCGGTCGACCGTCTCGGCCGGGTCGCCGAGGTGCAGTTCGATGCCGTGCTCATCGATGAACTCGGCGTCGGTGAGCGAGAGTTCGTCGGGGGTGCTGCCCGAGAAGTACGAGGTGAGCCGTACCCGGTCGTACGCCGGGCGCGGCTCCTCGCACAGCACGACCACGCGGTGCGTGGCGGTCAGGCCGCGCTCGGCGAGCGCTTCCAGGAAGCGCTGGCCGACCATGCCGTGGCCGACGAGCACGATCGTGGGGCGGGGCGGACCCCCGACGGTTGCGGTCGTGGACATCAGGAGCCTCCATCGTTGGTGAGCAGGTGGAGCAGGGGCGCGCCGTGCGCGGGGAGCGGCTCCGCGCCCTCCCAGGCGCGGGCGAGCGCGCCGACGGTGCCGAGTTCGCCGACGAGGACCCCGCCGACCAGGCGGTCGTCGCGGACGACGACCTTGCGGTAGGTGCCGCGGGTGGCGTCCGTGAGCTGGACGACGTCGTCGCCGGGGCGCGGCTCGGTCTCGCCGAACGCGGCCAGGTCGAAGTCGAAGGGGGTGGGGGCGGACGGTGTGCGACCGGAAGGCGTGCGGCCGGAGAGGGTGTCCCGTCCGGTCAGGGTGAGCCGGGTCAGGGAACGGGTGCCGGTGTAGCGGGTGTTGATTTCACCGGCGAGCAACTCGGCCAATGCGTCTGCCTGTTCGAGGGCGGGGGCGGCGAGGCCGTAGACCGTGCCGTCGTGCTGGGCGCAGTCGCCGACCGCGTGGATGTGCGGGTCGGAGGTGCGCAGTTCGTCGTCGACCAGGACGCCCTTGTGGACGGCGAGTCCGGCCTCCTCGGCCAGGCCCGTGCGCGGGTGCACCCCGCAGGCCAGCACCACGAGGTCGGCGTCGAGCGCGTAGCCGTCGGCCAGTTCCACCGAGCGGACCGCGCCGCCCAGGCAGCGGACGTCCCGCACCCGGCACTCGGTGTGCACCTCGACACCGAGGTCCAGCAGATGCCGCAGCACCAGCTTCGAGGCGCTCGGGTCGAGCTGGCGCTCCATGACCCGCTCGGCCTGCTGGGCGAGGACCACCTGGGCGCCGCGCACCGCGAGCGCGCGGGCCGCCGAGACGCCCAGCAGCCCGCCGCCGACGACGACCGCCCGCACCCCGGGCCGTACCGCCTTCGACAGGCCCAGGCAGTCGTCCATGGTGCGGAACGCGTGGACGCCCTCGGGCAGTTCGTGGTCCGGGGTGAACAGGCCCCGCAGCGGGGGCAGTACCGGGTTGGAGCCGGTGGCCAGGACCAGCGTGTCGTACGCGATCTCGCCGCCGTCCGCGCAGCGCACGGTACGGGCGAGGCGGTCGATGCCGGTGGCCTTGGCGCGGACCAGCTCCGGCGGGGCCGGGAGCGAGATCACCTCCGGCTCGTAGCGTCCGGCCAGCACCTCGGCGAGCAGTACCCGGTTGTAGGGCCGGTGCTCCTCCTCGCCGACCACCAGCGCGGGCATCCCGAGCTCACCGAGCCGCCGGGCGAGCCGGACGCCCGCGAGTCCGGCGCCGATCACCACCACACGCGTATTCGAGGTCATGACCACACCGTGCGGTGCCGGTGTTACCCGGTCGCATCACATCTGTTTCCCGGGAGGAACGCTGCCCTCAGCGGGGGCGGGGCGGTCCTGTGAGGGTTCCCGCGGGCGGGGACGGAGCGGGGGAGGAATCGGGGTGGGGGTGGGGCCAGCCGAACCCCCGGCTCACGTGCGGGCACGATCGACCGGGGCGCCCCGGAACGGAATCCTTCAAGGACCGGACCCTCTCCGGGAAAGGCCGGAGCCCGCCCGTCCACGACCAGGGGACCCACCATGGTGACCACCCGCACACCCCAGCCCGAGCGCCGGCCCCACTCCCAGCCCGAGCGCCCGCCTCACTCCCAGCCCGAGCGCCGGCCGCACTCCGAGCCCCAGCCCGAGCACCGGCCGCACTCCCAGCCCCAGCCTCAGTCTCGCCCCCACCCCCACCCCGGGCAGGCCGACGTCGTCGGGCCGCGGCCCGCCCCCGTCCGCGACGAGGCCTCCGTCCGCGTATGGAGGTTCGTCCGGGAGCCGTTCCGGGCGGACACCTGGCGGCGGGTCGCGTACGCGCTGTTGGCCCTGCCGGTGGGGGTGGCCTGCGTACCCCTGTCGCTGCTGGGGGCTCCGACCGGACGGTGGCAGCGGACGCTCGCCCACCGCTTCCTCGGCCTCCGCGAAGGCATCCCCCAGGGCATCCCCCAGGGCATCCCCGAGGGCATCCCCGAAGGCGGCCGCCCGGTGAGCCGCCCGGGGAGCGCAGGGCCGCCGGGGCCCATGGAGGGGCTCGCCCACGCACTCCTCGCGACGCCCCTCAACCTGCTCGTCCTGGCCGTCACCGGCTACGGCTGGTCCATCGTGCCGATGAACCTCGGCTGGCCCCTGCGCGCCGGCTCCGACTACGCGAGCGCCTGGGGCGGACCCACCTTCGCCGGAGCCTGGGCCTTCCACGCCCTCCTCGGCGGCCTCGGTTTCCTGCTGATCATGCCGTGGCTCGGCCGGGCCATGGCCGCCGTCCAGCTCCGCCTCGCCGCGGCGCTCCTCTCCTAGGTTGGGGTCCATGAACCGCCTCCGCGCCGTACTGGGCTTCCCCTTCGGGCGACGGGCCCTCGCGGCCCTCCTCTACGCGCTGATCGCGTTCCCGCTGGCCCTGGCGGGATTCGTCCTCACGCTCGCGGGCCTGCTGGTCGGCGGCGCGCTGTCCGTGACCACCCTCGGACTGTGGCTGATCGCCGTCACCGTACGCGGGGCACTCGCCCTCGGCCGGCTCCAACGCGTCCTGGCCCGGAGCCTGTTAGGGATGGACATCGAGGAACCCGAGCGTCGCCCGGGTGCCGGGGTGCTCGGCTGGCGGCGGTCGCTGCTCGCCGACCGCGCCGGCTGGCGCGCCGTCGCCTGCGCGCTCGCGACCCCCTTCACCGCCGTCTTCGGCTACCTCGCCGTGGTCATCGGCTACGTCTGGGGCGTCCTGCTCACCCTCCACCCCGTCCTCCAACACTGGGACTACGACACCCGGCGGGCGGCGGACGGCACGGAGCGCCGGGTGTCGCTGGGGTTCTTCGGTTTCCAGGTCGACACCTGGCCGCGTTGGCTCATCCCGGTGGCCCTCGGACTGCTGCTCCTCGCCGGCGCGGCCTGGCTGCTGCGCCAGGCGCTCGCCCCGCACCGGTCCTGGATCGCCACACTGCTCGGCCCCGACCCCGCCGACCGGCGGATCCGCACCCTGGAGGAGACCCGCGCCCAAGCCGTGGACGACGCGGCGGCGACCCTGCGCCGCATCGAACGCGACCTGCACGACGGCACCCAGGCCCGGCTCGTCGGCCTCGCGATGCACCTCACGATGATCAGGGAACTGATCCGCGCCGGGGCCCCCGAGGACCGGCTGCTCGCCGTCGTCGGCACCGCGCAGGGCAACGCCCGTCAGGCCATCGTCGACCTGCGTCATCTCGTCAAGGGCATCCATCCGCCCGTACTGGACCAGGGCCTCGACACGGCACTTGCCACCCTCGCCGCCGACAGCCCGCTGCCCGTCGAGGTGAGCGCCGACATCGAGGCGCGGCCGATCCCGGCCGTGGAGTCGATCGCCTACTTCTGCGCCGCCGAACTCCTCGCCAACGCCACCAAGCACAGCGGGGCCACGCGGGCGAGCATCACGGTGACCGCCCGGGACGGGTTCCTGCGGCTGGGCGTGTGTGACGACGGCCGCGGGGGAGCGGTGATCGGCGCGGGCTCGGGCCTGACCGGCCTGCTGGCCCGGGTGCGGACCGTCGACGGCACGCTGGCCTGCGACAGCCCGCCGGGAGGGCCTACCGTGGTCACCGTCGAACTGCCCTGCTGACCCTGGTGAACGGGAGCCCCATGCGCGTCGTCATCGCCGAGGACTCGGCCCTGCTGCGGGACGGACTGGCCCAGTTGCTCCAGCTGCGCGGTGTGGAGGTGGCGGCGGCCGTGGGCGACGCGGAGTCCCTGCTGGCACGGGTCGCCGAGCACCGGCCGGACGTGGCCGTCGTAGACATCCGGCTGCCGCCGACCCAGACCGACGAGGGCATCCGGGCGGCCGTGCGGCTGCGCGAGGAGCACCCCGGCACCGGGGTGCTGGTCTTCTCGCAGTACGTGGAGACGAGGTACGCGACCCAACTGCTCGGCGATCCGGCCGGGTTCGGCTATCTCCTCAAGGAACGCGTGGTCGACATCGGCGAGTTCGTGGACGCCATGGAGCGGGTCGCCTCGGGCGGCACGGCCCTCGACCCCGAGGTCGTCGCCCAGCTGTTCGGCGCGAGCCGCCGGGTCCGCGCCCTCGACGCCCTCACACCCCGCGAGCGCGAGGTCCTCGCCCTGATGGCCGAGGGCCGCACCAACCACGCGATCGCCGCCGTCCTCACCGTCTCCGAACGTGCCGTCGAGAAGCACATCGCCAACATCTTCCTGAAGCTCGACCTGCCCCCGTCGGACACCGGCCACCGCCGTGTCCTCGCGGTCCTGCGCTACCTGGACTCGGTGAACTGAAGCCGGACGCGGGGCCAGGGCCGGCGAAGGTGGCGACTCGCCGCCCGAACCTCTGGAGTCGCTCAAGCTTCCCGGGGTCCGTGCATCGCGCATCGATCCGTCCCATAGGGTCGCGATCATGCCCGACATATCGCTGACCACGCTTCTTGTGCTCTGTGCCGCCGCCCTTGCGGCGGGCTGGATCGACGCCGTGGTCGGCGGCGGAGGGCTGCTCCTGCTGCCCGCCATGCTGCTCGGGCTGCCCGCCGGCACCTCGGCGGCGTACGCGCTCGGCACGAACAAGGCGGTCGCGATCGTCGGCACCACCGGCGCCGCGGTGACGTACGCGCGCAAGACCACCGTGGACGTGCGGCTCGCCGTCCGGATCGGACTCGCGGCCCTCGCCGGTTCGACGGCGGGCGCGTTCGTCGCGGCCGGGCTGAGCACCGACGTGCTCAAGCCGGTCGTCATGGTCGTCCTGCTCGCCGTCGGCACCTTCGTCATCCTGCGGCCCGCGTTCGGCACGGCACCGCCGACCACCCCGGTCAGCGCGCGCCGCGTCCTCGCCGCCATCGGGCTCGCGGGCCTCGGCATCGGCTTCTACGACGGGCTCATCGGCCCCGGCACGGGTACGTTCCTCGTGCTCGCCCTCACCGCCCTGCTCCACCTCGACCTGGTGACGGCCTCCGCCACCGCCAAGATCGTCAACTGCTGCACCAACGTGGGCGCCCTCGCGACCTTCGCCTGGAAGGGCACGGTGTTCTGGGAGCTGGCCGCGCTGATGGCCGTGTTCAACCTGGCGGGCGGCATGGTGGGGGCGCGGACCGCGCTCAAGCAGGGCAGCGGGTTCGTCCGGGCGGTGCTGCTGACGGTGGTCTTCGCGCTGGTGGCGAACCTGGCGTACCAGCAGTGGCTCGCCTGAATGCTCGGCGGCCGTCCACCGCGGCCGTCCACCGCGGCCGTCCGTCGCGATCTCCGTGACCCGACGCGCCCGCCCCGACGGCCGTCCGGGGCCCGACGCGGCCTTCCGCAGCCGTCCGTGGCCCGACGCGCCACTCCGCAGGCATCCACGACTCGCCCGGACTACCGGCTGCTGCCGGTGAGATGGGCGAAGACGACCACGTTTCCCTGGTAGCCCGTGGTCCGCGAGTAGCCGCCGCCGCAGGTGATGACCCGCAGTTCGGGCCGATGCGCGGCGCCGTACACCTTCGCGTCGGGGAAGGACCCGGAGTCGTAGACCGCGACCGCGTCGACGGTGAAGACGGCCGTTCTGCCGTCGAGCCGGTCCACCTCGACCGTGCTGCCCTTGTGGAGCGAGCCCAGGTCGTAGAAGACGGCGGGGCCTTCCGCGTTGTCGACGTGCCCGGCCACGATCGCCGTGCCGCGCTCACCGGGGCTGGTCCCGGCCTCGTACCAGCCCGCCAGGTTCTTCTTCTGGGCGGGCGGCACGTCCAGGCTGCCCTGCGGAGTGAGGCCGAGGCCGATCAGGGGAGCGTCCACGCCGATCGCGGGGATGCGGATGCGGTCCGGCGGGGAGTGCGGCATCGAGGGAGCGACGGACCGCGCCGGGGTCCCGGAGGCCGCCGCCTGCGCCGCGGACGGCTGCGGCGGAGGGTGTGCCTCGGAGCCGCTGCCCAGCAGCCAGGCACCCGAACACAGGGCGACGACCGTGACCGACGCTATGACGGCATTGCTGACCCGGCGCACGCGAGCCTCCTCACGGGGTTCCCTTCCGGGGACGGGACCGGCCGGTGCCCGCGACGGCCGGGGGTGTGCTGACGGTGCCGGTCCCTTCCCCTCCGGGCCGCGAGGGGCGTCGGGCCACGGAGGGGGAGGGACGGCGGTACCGGCGGACGGACAGCGGAGGGTGCCCGTCAGATCCCGTCGCCTCTCGCCCGGCGATGCAGGAGCCAGGTACCGCCCGCGGCGGCGACGGCCAGAGCCGCCACTCCCGCCGCGGTCTGTACGGGATCGGGGCCCAGCGCGCCGCCGACACCCGTGTCCACATGCCCGCGCGGCTCGACCTGCTCGCGCGTGGCGGCGAGGTTCACCATCAGATCGCCGGTGACGCGGCGGCCGTGGGAGCACGTCGCGACGATCTCGTACGTTCCCGGCTGCGCGCTCGGCGGCACCTGGAACTGGCCGATCACGTCGTGCTCGTGCGCGCTGGCGGCCAGTGTGAAGGAACCGCCGCCCACCGCCTCGGCGTCCCCGCTCGCGGTGCCGTCCGAGCCGCACGCGGCCGTGTTGACGGTGACGTCGGCGCCCGGGACGACGCTGGAGGGGAACACCTCCAGGCTTCTGGTGTCCCCGCCGTACACGGGCGCGGAGGCCAGACCCGCGACGGCGACGGCGAGCGCGGTACCGGTCAGCAGACGGGCGGTACGTCGCATCGTGCCAGCTCCTCCGAGGGGGGCGCGGCCCGCGACACCCCCAAGTGCCGCAGCGTCGGTCGTGCCCCTGCCCTTCCGAGGTAAGTGGCACATGCCCGTGACCGCTCTCTGATGGAGCGTCAGAAAGGATGTGAACGGGTGTCAGACGGGACCCCGGGAGCGGCGGAACCCCCGGCATTCCGGCAGGTCACCGGTGTGCGCCCGGCGTGCCGCGCGAGAGAACCCGAAGGGGGCGGGGCCGGGGGTGTGAATGGGTGACCGGGCTGCTTCCGGCGGGCCGGGCCCGCTCCCGACGAACCGGGCCCGCTTCCGACGGACCAGGCTCGCTTCCGACGGCCCAGGACCGCTTGAGGCGGCCCGGGCCCGCTCTCGACCGCCCGAGCCCGCCGGTCTCTCCGGTCACTCCGGTTCCGCCGGTGACGCGGGCGCGGCGCCGACTCCGGCCTGCCTGCGAAGCAGGTGTGACGCCGACTCCGGGCCCGCCGCCCGAGCGCGTGTTCTCCGGCGCTTTCTCCTCCGGGCGGGGATGAAACGCCCGCTCGAACGCGTATCCGCCCCAACCGCGGGGACGGCCGCGGACACGAGCGTGTGCATGCCGGTGCGGGAGGACTAGGACCCGTCCGGGCCGGACATGCTCCCGGCGAGCCGTGGGCAGGCGAACCTGACGGCGCCTGCCCACGGCGACCGGGGACCCTCCGGGACGGGAGGCGTCCGGTGCGGGTCAGCCCACGGAGACCGCCGACCAGGCCGCCGCCACGGCGTTGTACTCGGCGCTGCCCGCTCCGTACAGATCCTTGGCCGCGTTGAGCGTGGCGGTGCGCGCTCCCGCGTAGTTCGTCGACGAGGTCATGTAGACCGTCAGCGCGCGGTACCAGATCTTGCCGACCTTGTCGTGGCCGATGCCGGTGACCGTGGCGCCGTTGCAGGTGGGGGAGTCGTAGGCGACGCCGTTGACGGTCTTCGCCCCGCTGCCCTCCGAGAGCAGATAGGCGAAGTGGTTGGCGACGCCGGAGGAGTAGTGGACGTCGAGGTTGCCGACCGAACTGCTCCAGCAGTCCGCCGAGTTGCCGTCCTTGGAGGGCTTGTCCATGAAGCGCAGGGCGGGCTTGCCGAAGCCGGGGCGGACGATCTTCTCGCCGATCAGATAGTCGCCGGGATCCGAGGCGCTGTTCGCGTACCACTCCACCATGGTGCCGAAGATGTCGGAGGTCGCCTCGTTCAGACCGCCGGACTCGCCCGAGTAGGTCAGCGCGGCCGTCTTCGAGGTCACCCCGTGCGACATCTCGTGCCCGGCGACGTCCAGCGCGACCAGCGGCCCGAATGTCGAGCCGTCACCGTCCCCGTACGTCATGCAGAAGCAACTGTCGTCCCAGAAGGCGTTGTTGTAGTTGTTGCCGTAGTGGACGCGGTTGTACGAGCCTTTTCCGTCGCCCGCGATGCCGTTGCGGCCGTGGACGTTCTTGTAGTAGTCCCAGGTCTCGTTGGTTCCGTACTGCGCGTCGACCGCCGCGGAGGAACGGTCCGAAGTCGCTCCCGTGCCCCAGTGGTTGTCCGCGTCGGTGAACAGCGTCGCGGGCGCCCGGCTGAAGCAGATCCCGAAGATGCACAGGTCCGTCTTGTTCGCCGCATCGCCGGTGTACGTGTTGCCGCGTGTCGGGTCCTTCAGCTGGTACGCCGATCCGGACGCCGTCGTCTCCAGCGGAACGGTGCCGCTGTAGAGCGAACTGCCGTCGCCGGTCGCCGTCTCGACGCTGTCCCACGCGTCGATGCGCGCGCCGGTGCGGGCGTCGGTCAGGACCGTGCGGGCGACCGGGTTGCCGAGCGAGTCCTGGGCGACCGCGTCGGTGCGCCAGGCGAGCCTCGGAGCCCCGTGCAGGGCGTCGACGATCAGCCGCGGCTTCGCCGCCACCTTCTTCAGCGCCTGGCCGGGGTTGGCGGCGCGCAGCGCGTCCACCGCCAGGCCGGCCGCCTTCGCGCCGGAGAGCTCCGGGGTGACGCTGGTCAGCGAAATGGCCTTCTTCGTCGCGCGGTTCGCGCCGCGGTAGGCGCCGTTCGGGGCCAGATGGACCACGAAGTCGCCGCCGAGCACGGGAAGTTCGCGGTAGGTCCGGTCGTAGCGCACATGCTGGGTGCCGTCCTTGTCGATGACGACGTCCCGGACGGTGGTGTGCTGAGCGGAGGTGAGGCCCAGGTTCGTGGCGTGGGCCGCCAGCGCCGAGACCGCGTTCTCGATCGCGGTCGCCCGGTTCGGCGGGCTGTCGGCGTGCGCGGCCGGGGCGAGCGCGGCGGCCAGCAGGGTGACCGTGGTCACGGCCGCTCCGGCGGTGGCGAGAGAGGAACCTCGGATGTGCCGTATTCGACTCATCGGTCTCCTTGAAAAGGTGCCTTGGGGACGGCATGTGGGGGGTGGGGCCCGTGGGGGAGGCGCGTGGGGGTGGCGCTCAGAGCTGCATCCGATTTAAAGGTGCATGACATGTCATGTCCATAGCGCCTGCGTGGTGCGTACGGGATGCGGCGAGAATCGTTTCCGTACCCTCACGAATGGAGGCGATCATGGAACTGCCGGCCTGCCTGTCCGTCCTGACCACGACGGACGCGGCGGAGAAAGCCGAAGCGCTGGCCCAGGGGGCGGTGGCGGCCCGGGTCGCGGCCTGTGCCCAGATCTCGGGGCCGGTCATCTCCGTCTACCGCTGGGAGGGCGCCGTGGAGACGGCCTCCGAGTGGCGGATCCAGTTCAAGACGACCGCCGCGCGCTACCCGGCGCTCGAGGCGTATCTCCTGGACGCCCACGACTACGACACGCCCGAGATCATCGCGACCCCGGTCGTGGCGGGAAGCCCGGACTACCTGCGCTGGCTGGGGGAGGAGACAGCCCCTTGAGCCCGCCGAACCCCCGCGGCGAGGCGGAACTGCCCTTCTTCGTCTACGGCACCCTGCGCCCCGGCGAGCACAACCACGACCTGTTCCTGCGCGGCCGTACGCGCTCCGAGGAGCCGGGACGGATGCGCGGGCTCGTGCTCTACGAGGGTCCCGGATACCCGTACGCCGTCGACGGACCCGGCGGCACGGTGTGCGGCGAGATCGTGACCGCGAAGCCCGGGGCGTACGAGGAACTCCTCGCGGAACTCGACGAGTTGGAGGAGTACGTGCCGGGTGACGCGCGCAGCCTGTACGAACGCGTCGCGCGTGACGCCGTGCGGGCGGACGGCGTCACCGTCGTGCGGGCCTGGGTGTACGTCGCCGCGCCCCCGGTGACGGCCCGCCTGCGGGCAGGCGGCGCGCCGGTCGAGGACGGGGACTGGCGGGGTGACCGCGGAGACACCCCGGCCCACCGGCCCGGCTGAGCGCGCCCGTGCGGGCGGGGGGTGGGCCGGGGTGGGCCCGGCGGGTTCGGGAGCCATGGTGCGGGCGGGGAGCGTCCGGTGAGTTCGGGTGCCATGGCGCGGGCCGGGACGGGCCAGGCGGGTCCGGGTGCCATGGCGCGGGGCGCGGGGCGCGGGCGGGGAGAGGCCCGGGTGGGCCCCGGCGGATTCGGGGTGCGCCCGTGCGGGTGGCCGTTCCGTGCGCCCCCGGAGTCGGGACCGTCACCGCCCCTAGGGTCCGGCCATGACCGACCGCGACCTGACCAGACGACGTGTCCTCGCGCTCAGCGGGGCGGCCGTCGGCGCCGCCCTGGGCATCGGACTCAGTTCCTGCTCGAAAGAGGCTCCCGAACCGGCCGGACACTCCGGCTCCGGCCCGACCGAAGTCCCCGACCCCGTAGGACGGTCCGGGCCGGAAAACCCGGGCAACGGCTGACAGGTGACAGCTGACGGCTGACAAGTGACAAGTGACAAGTGGCCGGTGACCACTGGCCGTGCACCGCTCACTCGTGCACCGGCGCCCCCCGGCTCACCCCCGCCGGCCCTCGCCCACCGCCTCCACCCGCACCGCGCACGCCTTGAACTCCGGCATTCGGGAGACCGGGTCGAGAGCCGGATTGGTGAGTGTGTTGGCGCGGCCCTCCCCGGGCCAGTGGAAGGGCATGAACACGGTGTCGGGGCGGATGGAGGCCGTGATCCGGGCCGGTGCGACGGCCCGGCCGCGCCGCGACACCACCGTCACCGCGTCACCGTCCGCCGCGCCGAGCCGTTCGGCCAGCCGCGGATGCATCTCCACGAACGGGCCGGGCGCGGCCGCGTTCAGTTCGTCGACGCGCCGCGTCTGCGCCCCCGACTGGTACTGGGCCACCACCCGCCCGGTGGTCAGCAGCACCGGGTACTCCTCGTCCGGCTCCTCGGCGGCGGGCCGGTGCGACACGGGAACGAACCGCGCCCGGCCGTCCTCGGTGGCGAACCGGTCGAGGAAGAGGCGGGGCGTGCCCGGGTGGTGGGCCGCGCCGGAGTCGTCGCCACCGGGCCCGTTGGCCTGACCCGCGTCCGCCTCGGGGGCCTGCTGGGCCGGGCACGGCCAGAACACCCCGTTCTCCTCCGCCAGCCGGCGGTAGGTGATCCCCGAGTAGTCCGCAGGGCCGCCCGCGCTCGCCCGGCGCAGTTCCCCGAAGACCTCCTCCGGATCGGTGGGAAAACCCTTCTCCACGCCGAGGAGGGCGGCGAGTCCGTGCAGCACGTCGAGGTCGCTGCGTACTCCCTCGGGCGGGGTGAGCGCGCGCCGGCGCAGCAGCACACGGCCCTCCAGGTTCGTCGTCGTGCCCGTCTCCTCGGCCCACTGGGTGACCGGCAGGACGACATCCGCGAGGGCGGCGGTCTCGGAGAGGACGACGTCGGCGACCGCGAGGAAGTCGAGCGACCTCAGGCGCTCCTCGATGTGCGCGGCCCGCGGCGCGGACACCACCGGGTTCGACCCCATCAGCAGCAGGGAGCGGATGTCGGTCCCCATCGCGTCGAGGAGTTCGTACGCGCTGCGCCCCGGACCGGGCAGCGTGTCGGGGTCGATGCCCCACACCTCGGCCACATGCCGTCGTGCCGCCGGGTCGGTGAGTTTGCGGTAGCCGGGCAACTGGTCGGCTTTCTGCCCGTGTTCACGCCCGCCCTGGCCGTTGCCCTGCCCGGTGAGGCAGCCGTACCCGGACAGCGGCCGGCCCGAACGACCCGTGGCCAGGCACAGGTTGATCCAGGCGTTCACCGTGTCGGTGCCCTTGGACTGCTGCTCGGGCCCGCGTGCGGTCAGGACCATCGCGTTCTCGGGCGCACAGAACATCCTTACGGCCGCCCGGAGTTCGGGAACGGACACCCCCGTGATCCGTTCCACGTACTCCGGCCAGTGCGCCATCGCCGCCGCCCGCGTCTCCTCCCACCCGCTCGTGCGGTCCCGGATGTACTCCTCGTCCGTACGCCCCTCGGCCACGACCAGGTGCAGCATGCCGAGCGCGAGCGCCAGATCCGTCCCCGGGCGCGGTGCCAGGTGCAGGTCCGCCTGTTCGGCGGTGCGGGTGCGGCGCGGGTCGACGACGATCAGGGTGCCGCCGTTCTCCTTCAGCTCGGTGACGAACCGCAGCGCGGGCGGCATCGTCTCGGCGAGGTTGGAGCCGACGAGGATCACACAGCCGGTCCGCGGAACGTCCTCCAGCGGAAAGGGCAGTCCCCGGTCGAGACCGAAGGCCCTGACGCCGGCCGCCGCCGCGGACGACATGCAGAAGCGGCCGTTGTAGTCGATCTGCGAGGTGCCGAGGACGACACGGGCGAACTTCCCGAGGGCGTAGGCCTTCTCGTTCGTCAGCCCGCCGCCGCCGAACACCCCGCACGCGTCCGGGCCGTGGTCCGCGCGCGTGCGGGCGAGGCCCTCGGCGATCCGGGACAGGGCCTCGTCCCAGCCCGCGGGCCTGAGGACACCCCCGGAGCGGACGAGCGGCGAGGTGAGCCGCACCCGGGAGGACAGCAGCGCGGGAGCCGTGCGCCCCTTGCCGCACAGCGCGCCCCGGTTCACGGGGAAGTCCGTACGCTCGCTCACCTCGGCGCCGCCGCCCGGCGCGGGCGTCAGATTCATCCCGCACTGAAGGGCGCAGTACGGGCAGTGGGTGGGCGTCACGGAGGCCGTCATGGCCCCCAGCCTGCGGCGGACGTGTTACGCGCCGGGGAGGCGGCCGTTACGCCACCGCGGCGGAGACCTCCCGGCCCGCCGGGACCCGCCGTGAGGTCACCGTGCCGCCGCCAGGGCCCGGGTCACCCCGTGCTCCTTCGGGCCGAGGAAATGCGGATCCGGCTCGAACACCGTGTCCAGTGCGGCCTTGCCCGCCGCGAAGATCTCCCGGGTGTTGCCGTAGTACCAGGTGACGTCGTGCTTGGCGGCCACCCCGATGCCGTACGAGCGCACACCCGCCGTCCGGCACAGGGCGAGAGCCCGGCGGATATGGAAGTCCTGGCTGATCAGGACGGCCTCGTGGACGCCGAAGATCTTCCGGGCGCGGACGCAGGAGTCCCAGGTGTCGAAGCCGGCGTAGTCGCTGACGATCCGCCGGTCGGGCACCCCGTGCGCGGTGAGATAGGAGCGCATCGCGTCGGGCTCGTCGTAGTCCTTGCGGCTGTTGTCGCCGGTGACGAGGACGACCTCGATCCGGCCGGCCCGGTACAGCTTCGCGGCCGCGTCGAGACGGTGGGCGAGATACGGGGACGGCTCGCCGTCCCACAGCCCGGCGCCGAAGACGATCGCGACCTGGGTGCGCGGGGCGTCCGCCGTCGTCCGGAGCCGGTCGCCCGTCGACATGTACAGCCATGTCATCGGGAGCAGCGCCAGCACGCACAGGACCATCAACGCCTGCACGGCCCGCCGTTGCGCCGTGCGGGTGCGCGGCAGCGGAGGCAGGCGGAAGAGACCCGGTCCGCGCAGGCTCGGGCGTTTCGGGCGCGGCAGGCGCGGCATGATCGATGTCCCCCAGGTGTCGTCCCGTTTCGACAACGGAAGACGCATCGTAAGGCCGTTCGGTTCGCCCGGGTACGCCGACCCGGGCCATCCGACAGGAGGAAGCCGCAGGTGAGAGCCCTTCACCTCGGACCGGGGGAACCTTCATACCGGCCGGGGAACCCCCTCACCCCGGGCCAGGAAGCCCCCGACACCCGGCCGGGCCCCCTCACAACGGGCTGCCGCCGTTCCGTGAACCACTGGAAAACACCCGACATGCCCATGCAACCGCCCGGCAACCTCCTGCCGCCAGGATCGACCCATGACGGCCTCGAACCCCGCTCGCGACGCGCTCTCCCACCGCCTCGGCGGTCCGCCGCCCCGCGGCACCCACTTCGAAGGTCATCCCGAAGACCATCGCGAAGGCCACCTCGACAGCGCGGCTCAGCTCATGAACCGGATCGCCGGCCAGCTCGGCAGCCGGCTGAGTCTCGTCTCGCCCGACGGCACCCGCCGTCCGCCGCCGCCAGCGCTCGTGCTGGTCGCCCACGGCAGCCGCGACCCGCGCGCGCTCGCCACCGTACGCACCCTGATCGAACGTGTCCGTGAGCTGCGCCCGCACCTGCCCGTGGACCTCGGTCACATCGAGCTGAACGAGCCCCTCCTCGGCGACACGCTCTCCTCCCTGGCCGGCCGGCAGGACGCCGTCCTCGTACCGCTGCTGCTCGGCCGCGGCCACCACGTCCGGCGCGACATCCCCGCAACCGCGGCCGCCGTCCCCGGCCTGCGGGCCCGCCTCGCCACCCCGCTCGGCCCGCACCCGCTGCTCGTGGAAACCCTCTACGCCCGCCTCGTCGAGGCCGGATGGCGCACCCGGATGAGCGACTCGGCCCGCCGGGCGAGCGCCGTCGTCCTCGCGTCCGCCGGGTCCCGCGCCCCGGACTCGGCGGCCGACACCCGCCGCACCGCCCAGCTGCTCGCCGAACGCCTCGGTGTCCCCGTCGTCCCGGCGTACGCCTCCGCAGCCGCGCCCACCGTTCCCGCCGCCGTGCGCTCGCTCGCCGCCCGGGGCCGCCACCGGATCGCCGTCGCCTCGTACTTCACCGCCCCGGGCCGCTTCGCCACGCAGTGCGCCGAGGAGGCCCCCTGGATCTGCGCCGAGCCGCTGGGCGACCACCCCGCGATGGCGCGTCTCGTCCTGCACCGCTACGACCAGGCCGTCGCGGCCCCCGAGTCCGCCCAGGAACGCACCCTGATCCCGGCCTGAACCCGGCCCCCTCGGCCGTGCCCGCTTCCGCGCCGCCGGCGCCCCCGTCCCGATTGTCACCGCCTGCGTCTACTGTCGGGGCATGGAAGGCATGGCACCGAGGACCGAAGACACCGCACCGCAGGCACACGAGAACCACACCGCCCACCATCTCCACACGGCCCCCGAGAGCCACACGGCCCACGACGAGTACGACCCGTCGGCCGTCGAGCGCTGGGCCGTCGAGCCCGACAAACGGCCGGGCCGCACCGCCTTCCAGCGCGACCGCGCGCGGGTACTGCACTCCGCGGCCCTGCGCCGTCTGGCGGGCAAGACCCAGGTCGTCACCCCCGGAACCCTTCCCCAGGTGCTCGGCACCGCCGGATCGGGCGGTGCGCCCATCCAGTTGTGGGACGCCAGCCCGCGGACCCGGCTGACCCACTCCCTGGAGTGCGCCCAGGTGGGCCGCGAGCTCGGAGCCGCCCTCGGCTGCGACCCTGATCTGGTCGAGGCGGCCTGCCTCTCGCACGACCTGGGCCATCCGCCCTTCGGGCACAACGGCGAGCAGGCGCTCAACGAATTCGCCGAGGACTGCGGCGGGTTCGAGGGCAACGCCCAGTCGCTGCGCCTGCTCACCCGGATCGAGCCCAAGCGCTTCGTGCGCCGCGACATGGTCACCTCGGCCTCCGCCGCCGCGGGCGACGATCTCGTCAGCGTGGGCCTCAACCTCACCCGCGCCGCCCTGGACGCCGCCACCAAGTACCCGTGGCCGAGAGGCGCCCGTCCCGCCGACCCGAAGTCGCCGAAATTCGGGGTCTACGAGGACGACCGGCCGGTGTTCGACTGGATCCGCGAGGGCGCCCCCGGCACGCGTACGTGCTTCGAGGCCCAGGTGATGGACTGGGCCGACGACGTGGCGTACTCGGTACACGACATCGAGGACGGCCTGCACGCGGGCCACATCGACCCCGCCAGCCTGCACGCCGGACCCGAACGCCGGGAGATCTTCGCCGTGGCCGTCGGGCGGTACGTGCCCGAGGACACCGATCCGGCCGAGCTGGCCGAAGCCCTCGACCGGCTCCTCGGCCAGGAGTGGTGGCCGCACGGCTACGACGGATCGGCCGTCGCCCAGGCCCGGCTGAAGGACGCGACCAGCCAGCTCATCGGCCGCTTCTGCCTGGCCGCGGAGGGTGCCACCCGCGCCCGGTACGGCAGCGGACGCCTCACCCGCTACGCGGCGGAACTGGTCGTCCCGCGCGCCGCCCGGCTGGAGTGCGCCGTCCTCAAGGCCGTCGCCGACCGGTATGTGATGCAGCGCGCCGAACAGGAACTGCTCCGCGCCGACCAGCGGATCGTCGTCGCCGAACTGGCCGAGGCGCTCACCGCACGCGCCCCCGAGGTGTTGGATCCGCAGTTCCGGGCACTGTTCGAGCACGCGGCCGACGACCGCGCCCGCAAGCGCGTGATCGTGGACCAGATCGCATCTCTCACCGATGCCTCGGCGCGTTCCCTGCACCTCAGACTCACCACGCGTTCCCATGGAGGCGGACAGGTGTGACCCTGCGTGGCCTGATCGGGCCACTACCCCTTCCCGCATCACGCTCCGTGCGGGACGCTCGCATATGGCGACATCCTTACGAGGAGGCATCAAGTGGTCGACGCGGATCAGACATTCGTCATCGTCGGAGGAGGCCTGGCCGGAGCCAAGGCGGCCGAGACGCTCCGAGCGGAGGGCTTCACCGGCCGCGTGATACTGATCTGCGACGAACGCGACCACCCCTACGAACGCCCGCCGCTGTCCAAGGGCTACCTCCTCGGCAAGGAGGAGCGCGACAGCGTCTTCGTGCACGAACCCGCGTGGTACGCGCAGAACGACATCGAGCTGCACCTCGGCCAGACCGTCGACGCGATCGACCGCGCCGCGAAGACCGTCCGCTTCGGCGACGACGGCACCCTCGTCCACTACGACAAACTGCTCCTCGTGACCGGCGCCGAGCCGCGCCGCCTCGACATCCCGGGCACCGGCCTCGCCGGCGTCCACCATCTGCGCCGCCTCGCCCACGCCGAGCGACTCAAGGGCGTCCTCGCCGCGCTGGGCCGTGACAACGGCCACCTCGTCATCGCCGGAGCCGGCTGGATCGGCCTGGAGGTCGCCGCCGCGGCCCGCGAGTACGGCGCGGAGGTCACCGTCGTCGAACCCGCGGCGACCCCGCTGCACAACGTGCTCGGCCCCGAGCTGGGCGAGCTCTTCGCCGAACTGCACCGCGAGCACGGGGTGCGTTTCCACTTCGGCGCCCAGCTCACCGAGATCGTCGGCCAGGACGGCATGGTCCTCGCCGCCCGCACCGACGACGGCGAGGAGCACCTCGCCCACGACGTCCTCGCGGCCATCGGCGCCGCCCCGCGCACCGGCCTCGCCGAGGCCGCCGGCCTGGAGATGGCCGACCGCGCGCACGGCGGCGGCATCGCGGTCGACGACCAGCTGCGCACCTCCGACCCCGATGTGTACGCCGCCGGTGACGTCGCCTCCTTCCACCACGGCCTCTTCGACACCCGGCTGCGCGTCGAGCACTGGGCCAACGCCCTCAACGGCGGACCGGCCGCCGCCCGCTCGATGCTGGGCCGCGGTGCGGTGTACGACCGGGTGCCCTACTTCTTCTCCGACCAGTACGACCTGGGCCTCGAGTACTCGGGCTGGGCGCCCCCGGGGACGTACGACCAGGTGGTGATCCGCGGCGACGCGGGCAAGCGGGAGTTCATCGCCTTCTGGGTGAAGGAAGGGCGGCTGCTCGCCGGGATGAACGTGAACGTGTGGGACGTCACGGATCCCATCCAGCGGCTGATCCGCTCCCGGGCCCGGATCGACACCGAGGCGCTCGCCGACCCCCGCGTCCCGCTGGAGAGCCTGGCCCCGTGACGGGCCCATGACGCCGGCCGGGCGGCTCCACCGCCGCCGTTCCGGCCGGGTCCGTACCGTCCGCCGTGCCGGGAATATCCGGGGTGCGCCCCCGGACCCGGCACGGTGGCAGTCCACCTGCCCCGGGAGTGTCGGTGCGGCCCCGTAGAATCACCTCGTGGCAGGCAGGATCAATGACGAGGACGTGAAGGCGGTTCGGGACGCGGTCCCGATCGACGCCGTGGTGTCCGAATACCTTCAGCTGCGCAACGCGGGCGGCGGAAACCTCAAGGGACTCTGCCCCTTCCACGACGAGAAGTCACCGTCTTTCCAGGTCAGCCCCAGCAAGGGCCTCTTCCACTGCTTCGGCTGCCAGGAGGGCGGCGACACCATCACGTTCGTGATGAAGGTCGACCACCTCACCTTCTCGGAGTCGGTCGAGCGCCTCGCCGCCCAGGCCGGCATCACCCTGCGCTACGAGGAGGGCGGGTACAACCCCGCCAACCAGCGCGGCGAGCGCATCCGCCTGGTCGAGGCGCACAAGGCCGCCGCCCAGTTCTACATCGAGCAGCTCGGCACCAGCCCCGAGGCCGACACCGGCCGTACGTTCCTCGCCGAGCGCGGTTTCGACCAGGCCGCCGCCGCCCACTTCGGCGTCGGCTACAGCCCCCAGGGCTGGGACCACCTCACCCGCCACCTGCGCGGCAAGGGCTTCACCGACAAGGAGCTGGTCCTCTCCGGACTCGCCCAGGAGGGCCGCCGCGGCCCCATCGACCGCTTCCGCGGCCGCCTCATGTGGCCCATCCGCGACATCGGCGGCGAGGTCGTCGGCTTCGGCGCCCGCAAGCTCTACGAGTCCGACAACGGACCGAAGTACCTGAACACCCCCGACACCGCGATCTACAAGAAGTCCCATGTCCTGTACGGCATCGACCTCGCCAAGAAGGACATCGCCAAGAGCAGCCGGGCGGTCGTCGTCGAGGGCTACACCGACGTCATGGCCTGCCACCTGGCCGGGATCACCACGGCCATCGCGACCTGCGGCACGGCCTTCGGCGGCGACCACATCAAGATCCTCCGCAGGCTGCTGATGGACAACGGCTCGGCCCGGGTGATCTTCACCTTCGACGGCGACTCGGCCGGCCAGAAGGCCGCCCTGCGCGCCTTCGAGGACGACCAGAAGTTCGCCGCCGAGACCTACATCGCCATCGCCCCCGACGGCATGGACCCCTGCGATCTGCGCCTCGCCAAGGGCGACGCGGCCGTCGCCGACCTGGTCGAACCCCGCACCCCCCTCTTCGAGTTCGCGCTGCGCCAGATCGTCCTGCGCTACGACCTGGAGACCCCGGCGGGACGCGCGGCCGCCCTCGACGAGGCCGCCCCGGTCGTCGCCCGCATCAAGAACAGCGGCGCACAGCACGAGGTCGCCGTACAGCTCGCCGGCATGCTCGGCATCCTCGACACCCAGTTCGTCGTCAAGAGGGTGTCCCAGCTGGCTCGTTGGGCCCGCGACCGCGGCGGCATGGGCCCCGCCCCGGCCGGCGGCCGTCCGCAGCAGACCTATGCCGCCGCTCCCCAGGCACCCACCGGCGGCCCGGCTCTCACCCTGCGCAACCCCGTCTTCGCCACCGAGCGAGAACTGCTCAAACTCGCCCTCCAGCGGCCCGAGTTGGTCGCCCCGGCGTTCGACGCGTACGGCATGGACGAGTTCACTGCCCCGCCCTACGCCGCCGTGCGCCAGGCCGTCATGGACGCGGGCGGCACCGAGTACGGAGTCCAGGACCCCCAGGAGTATCTGATCCGGGTCCGCGACGAGGCCCCGGACGACACGGTGCGCGCGATGGTCACCGAGCTGGCCGTCGAGGCGATCCTGCGCAAGACCGTCGACGAGACCTACGCGGGCGACCAGCTCGTCATGGTCCGCCGCCGCGCCGTCGACCGCCGGATCCGGGACGTCCAGGGCTCCCTGTCCCGCCTCAGCGCGGGCGGCGACCCGGCTCAGCTGGCCGCCGTGCAGAACGAGTTGTGGGTGCTCCAGCAGTACGGTCAGGCGCTGCGCGAGCGGGGCGCCGAAGCCCTCTGAGGCCGCAGGACACCTCCGAGGGCCTGTTCCGGGAGGTGCCAGGCGGGGCCCGCGGGGCGCGACGGGCGGCGGAAGCGGCCCGCGCATGTGCCAATCCCGCATCCGCCTTCGAAGGTTTAGCCTCCGCTGAGCTGCGCACTCGTCAGAGACGGTAACCACGCGGTCACGGACCGGACGCAAAAAGTCACCGCACGCCCCTCGTGGCGGCGATGTGTCGTACTCCACACTGGGTTCCGGTGCCTGAGTCCTCGGAGCGCGGCCGACCCGCACGCGACGGGTTCCCCATCCCCGCGGTTCCGTCAAACGACTGCGGGATGGACAGCGGCGAGGCCGTCGACCCCATCCCCGACGTACCGCTGCCGCACGCCCCAGCAGCGACATCCCTGGAGGTCGCCCCCGTGCAGACCCAGACCCTCGCCCAGACCGACAACACCACCGACACGGACGCGGAACCCGGCGTCGTCGGGGCGGTCCCCGCGCAGCGCCGCGCCGCGCACCACCCCGAGGGCGGGCCGGAGAGCCCTCCCGAGGCCCTCGGAGACGGTCCCGGCGCGGAGGCCGCGGTCGAGGTGGAGACCGAGGCCCCCGAACCCGTGGAACCGGTCCGAAGCCGCGCCGCCGACACCGGTGGCCCCTCGTCCGACCTGTTCCGCCAGTATCTGCGGGAGATCGGGCGGATCCCGCTGCTCACGGCGGCCGAGGAGGTCGAACTCGCCCGCCGCGTCGAGGCCGGGCTGTTCGCCGAGGAGAAGCTGCGGCTCACCCACGGCCTGGACGACCGGCTCGCCCTGGACCTGGACAAGATCGTCGTCATGGGCCGGATGGCCAAGCGGCGGCTCATCGAGGCGAACCTGCGGCTCGTCGTCTCCGTGGCCAAGCGGTACGTGGGCCGCGGTCTGACCATGCTCGACCTGGTCCAGGAGGGCAACCTCGGCCTGATCAGGGCCGTCGAGAAGTTCGACTACGCCCGCGGCTACAAGTTCTCCACGTACGCCACCTGGTGGATCCGGCAGGCCATGTCGCGCGCGCTCGCCGACCAGGCGCGCACCATCCGCGTCCCCGTGCACGTGGTCGAGCTGATCAACCGGGTGGTCCGCGTCCAGCGCCGGATGCTCCAGGAGCGCGGCTACGAGCCCACGCCCGAGGAGGTCGCGGCCCAGCTCGACCTGTCCGGCGAGCGGGTGAGCGAGGTCCTGCGGCTGGCCCAGGAGCCGGTGTCCCTGCACGCGCCCGTGGGCGAGGAAGACGACGTGGCCCTCGGTGATCTCATCGAGGACGGCGACGCGACCTCTCCGGTGGAGTCCGCCGCGTTCCTGCTGCTCAGGCAGCATCTGGAGGCGGTGCTCTCCACCCTCGGGGAGCGGGAGCGCAAGGTCGTCCAGCTTCGGTACGGGCTGGCGGACGGGCGGCCGCGCACGCTGGAGGAGATCGGCCGCATCTTCGGCGTCACGCGTGAGCGCATCCGGCAGATCGAGTCCAAGACCCTCAACAAACTGAGGGACCATGCCTTCGCCGACCAGCTGCGCGGTTACCTGGACTGAGGCGGGAAGCTCCCCGTGCGCCGGAGGGACCGGGTTCCTGGGCCCCTCCGGCGTTCGAGAACCGAACCGTTAGTCGACCTCTGCCACCGCCTGGGCGAACTGGGCCTGGTAGAGGCGGGCGTAGGCTCCGCCGGACTCCAGCAGTTCCGCGTGGGCGCCCTGCTCCACGATGGACCCGTCCTCCATCACGAGGATGGTGTCCGCGTCCCGGATCGTCGACAGGCGGTGGGCGATCACGAACGACGTCCGCCCGTGCGCCAGCTTCGCCATCGCCTTCTGGATCAGCACCTCGGTCCGGGTGTCCACGGAGCTGGTCGCCTCGTCGAGCACCAGGATCACCGGGTCCGACAGGAACGCCCGGGCGATGGTGATCAGCTGCTTCTCGCCCGCGCTGACCCCCGACCCCTCGTCGTCGATCACCGTGTCGTAGCCATCGGGCAGCGTACGGATGAACCGGTCGGCGTGCGCCGCGCGCGCCGCCTCCTCGATCTCCCCGCGCGTGACGTCCCGCGAGGCCCCGTACGCGATGTTGTCGGCGATCGTGCCGCCGAACAGCCAGGTGTCCTGGAGCACCATCCCTATCGCGGACCTCAGCTCGTCGCGGGACATGGTCGCCACGTCGACCCCGTCGAGGGTGATCCGGCCGCCCGTGACGTCGTAGAACCGCATGAGCAGGTTCACCAGCGTCGTCTTGCCGGCGCCGGTCGGGCCGACGATGGCCACCGTGTGACCCGGCTCCACCTTCAGCGAGAGGTCCTCGATGAGCGGCTTGTCCGGGTCGTAGCGGAAGGAGACGTTCTCCAGCGCCACGCGCCCGCGCAGCTCCTCGGGACGGGCCGACACCGTCGGGTCCGCGTCCTGCTCGTCCGCGTCCAGGATCTCGAAGACCCGCTCCGCCGACGCGACACCCGACTGCACCAGGTTCGCCATCGACGCGACCTGGGTGAGCGGCATCGAGAACTGGCGGGAGTACTGGATGAACGCCTGCACGTCACCGATCGACAGCGAGCCCGAGGCGACCCGCAGACCGCCGACGACCGCCACCAGCACATAGTTCAGGTTCGACACGAACATCATCAGCGGCTGCATCACACCGCTGTTGAACTGCGCCTTGAACCCGGCCTCGTACAGCTTGTCGTTCTGCTCGGCGAACTGCGCCGCCGACTCGTCCGCCCGCCCGAACACCTTCACCAGGTTGTGGCCGGTGTACATCTCCTCGATGTGGGCGTTGAGCTTGCCGGTGGTGCGCCACTGCTGCACGAAGTGCGGCTGCGAGCGCTTGCCGATCCGGGTGGCGACGACGAAGGACAGCGGCACCGTGACCAGCGCGACGAGCGCGAGCAGCGGCGAGACCCAGAACATCATCGCGAGCACGCCCACGATGGTCAGCAGCGAGTTGACGAGCTGGCCCATCGACTGCTGGAGGGTCTGCTGGATGTTGTCCATGTCGTTCGTCGCGCGGCTGAGGACCTCACCGCGCTGGCGCTTGTCGAAGTACGACAGCGGCAGCCGCGACAGCTTCGCCTGAAGGTCCTCGCGCATGCGGTAGACGGTCTTGTTGACGGCCCGGTTCACCAGCCGCGTCGCCACCGCCATCAGCAGGCCGGCCAGCAGGAACGTACCGAGCGCGAACAGCAGGACGTGTCCGACCGCGGTGAAGTCGATGCCCTGGCCGGGGATGAAGTCCGTCCCCGAGAGCATGTCGGCGACGGCGCCCTTGCCGTGCGCGCGCAGCGAGTCGAGTGCCTGGGCCTTGGTGGCCCCGGCCGGCATCCGGCGCCCGACGATCCCCGCGAAGACCAGGTCGGTGGCCCTGCCGAGGATCTTCGGGCCGACCACCGAGAGCCCCACGCTCAGCACGACGGCGACGAGCATCACGTAGAGCGTGGCGCGCTCGGGCTTGAAATGGGCGAGGAGCCGACGGCCCGACACCTTGAAATCCATCGAGCGCTGGTCAGGGCCGCTCCCGGCCATCATGCGCCCCATAGGCCCGGCCATCAGGCGGCCTCCGCTTCCGTCAGCTGGGAGAGCACGATCTCCCGGTAGGTCTCGTTGTCCGCCATCAGTTCGTGATGGCGTCCGGTGCCGACGACCCGGCCCTCGTCGAGGACCACGATCCGGTCGGCCTCCCTGATCGTCGACACCCGCTGGGCGACGATCACCACGGTCGCCTCCGCGGTCTCGGCGGTGAGGGCCGAGCGCAGCGCCGCGTCCGTCGCGTAGTCGAGGGCCGAGAAGGAGTCGTCGAACAGGTAGATCTCGGGGCGCTGCACGAGGGTGCGGGCGATGGCCAGACGCTGGCGCTGGCCGCCGGACACGTTCGTCCCGCCCTGCGCGATCGGCGAGTCGAGGCCGGTCTCCAGCGCTTCCACGAAGCCCTTGGCCTGCGCCACCTCCAGCGCGTGCCACAGCTCCTCGTCGGTCGCCTCCGGGTTTCCGTACCGCAGGTTCGTGGCGACCGTCCCGGCGAACAGGTACGGCTTCTGCGGGACCAGCCCGACCGTCCTGGCCAGCAGCTTCGGCTCGATGGTCGCGACGTCCACGCCGTCGACCAGCACCTGGCCGTCGGTGGCGTCGAACAGCCGGGGGATCATGCCGAGCAGAGTCGACTTGCCGCTGCCGGTCGAACCGATGACCGCGGTCACCTCACCGGGGCGGGCGACCAGGTCGACGGACCTCAGGACCGGCTCCTCGGCGCCCGGGTAGCGGAACCCGGCCTCGCGGAGCTCCAGGTGGCCGTGCCGGCGCAGTTCCAGGACCGGCGCGACGGGCGGGACGACGCTGCTCTCGGTGCCGAGGACCTCCTGGATGCGCTCGGCGCAGACCTCCGCGCGCGGCACCATCATGAACATGAAGGTGGCCATCATCACGGACATGACGATCTGCATCAGATAGGCCAGGAACGCGGTCAGATCGCCGATCTGCATGCCGCCGCTGTCGATGCGGTGGGCGCCGAACCAGACGACCGCGATGGACGACAGGTTCACCACCGTCATGACGATCGGGAACATCAGGGCGAGCATCCGGCCGGTGGCCAGCGACGTCTCGGTGAGGTCGGTGTTGGCGCCCTTGAAGCGGTCCTTCTCGTAGCCGTCGCGCACGAACGCGCGGATCACGCGGTTGCCGGTGATCTGCTCGCGCAGTACCCGGTTCACGGTGTCCAGGCGCACCTGCATGGTGCGGAACAGCGGCCGCAGCCGGCGCACGATGAGGGTCACGCAGATGCCGAGCGTCGGCACCACGGCGATGAGCACCGCGGACAGCGGCACGTCCAGGCCGAGGGCCAGGATGATGCCGCCCACACACATGATCGGCGCCGACACCAGCAGGGTGAACGTCATCAGCGTGAGCATCTGCACCTGCTGGACGTCATTGGTGGTGCGGGTGATCAGCGACGGCGCGCCGAAGTGGCCCATCTCACGCGCCGAGAACGACTGCACGCGGTCGAAGACGGCGGCCCGGATGTCCCGGCCGACCGCGGACGCCGTACGGGCGCCGTAGTAGACGGCCCCGATGTTGCAGACGACCTGGGTCAGCGAGATGCCGATCATCAGGGCGCCGAAGGACAGGATGTAGCCCGTGTCCCCCTTCACGACACCGTTGTCGATGATGTGCGCGTTCAGGGTGGGCAGGTAGAGCGTGGCGCAGGTCTGAAGGAACTGGAGCAGCACCAGCAGGGCGATGGGTTTCTTGTACGGACTGAGGTGGGTCCGCAGGAGTCGTATGAGCACGCGGGGTCTCTCGGAATCGTGGACGGCGGGGGTGACCGACGGGTTGTGCATGGTGCACGCACCACCCCCTATCGTCGGACACTCCCCCTGCGTTACCTCAACCGATTAACCCAAGTGCGGTCCAAAAAAGGACGCCGCCTCCGTCTTCGGTCGTACGTCCGTCAAGGGGCTACGCCCGGAACGCCCCGGGATGCGTCTGTTCGCGTACGGAGACGTACTGCTGCCGCACGGCCTGCCCGACGGCGAGTTCGTCGCCGGGTTCCAGCACCTGGGCGACCGGACCCTGCCAGACGGGTGGGGTCCGCGGGTCGAGAGTGCCCTGCGAGACACCGAGGGCCCAGGCCGCCTGACGGGCCGCGCCGAGCGCCGCGTAGTCCGCGGGCTGCGGCACGACGACCTGCGCGCCGAACAGCGCGGGCGCCACGGCCTGGACGGCGGGCAGCTCGGCCGCCTGGCCGAGAAGGAAGATCCGGCGTACGTCGACACCCCGGCCGCGCAGCACGTCCAGGGCGTCCGCGAGCCCGCACAGCATGCCTTCGAAGGCAGCCCGCGCCATGTGCTCGGGCTTCATCGACTCCCGGCGAAGACCCGCCAGCGTCCCCGCCGTGTGCGGCAGGTTCGGGGTTCGCTCGCCCTCCAGGTACGGCAGCAGGACGAGCCCGTGCGAGCCCGGGGTCGACTTCATCGCCAGGTCGGACAGCCCTTCGAGGTCGGACACACCGAGGAGCTCGGCGGCCCCGCGCAGGGCCCGTACGGCGTTGAGCGTGGTGACGACCGGGAGGTGCATGCCGGTCGCGTCCGCCAGGGAGGTGATCATGCCGGTGGAGTCGGCCAGCGCCTCGGTGTGGACGGCCATCACGGAGCCGGAGGCGCCCAGCGACACCACCGCGTCACCGAGCCCGATGCCGAGCCCGAACGCCGCCGCCATGGTCTCGCCGGTCCCGGCGGAAATCAGCAGGCCCTCGGGGGTGGTCCCGGCGGCCTCGGAGGGGCCGAGCACGTCCGGCAGCCCGGCCTGGTGGCCGAGCGCCAGTTCGACGAGATCCTGCCGGTAGGAGCCGGTGGAGGCCGACCAGTACCCGGTCGCGGAGGCTCCGCCCCGGTCCGTGGTCCTGCGCACGGGCCGGCCGAGAAGCTGCCACACCAGCCAGTCGTGGGCCTGCAACAGCATGCTGGTGCGCCGCGCGGCCTCCGGCTCGGTCTTGCTCAGCCAGCGCAGCTTGGTCACCGGCTGCGCGGCCTGCGGGACGCTGCCCACCGCCTGCGCCCACGCCTCGCGCCCACCGAGCGCGTCGATCAGATCGGCCGCGGCGACCTGCGCCCGCTTGTCGCCGCCGACCATCGCGGGGCGCACGGTGTTGCCCTGCGGGTCCATCGGGACGAGCCCGTTCTGCTGGGCGGACACGCCGATGGCCTGGACGCCTTCGAGCAGGCCGCCCGCGGCGGCCTCGCCCAGGGACAGCAGCCAGGCCTGCGGATCCACGTCGGAGGGACGGCCGCCACCCTCGCCTGCGTCGATCGGATGCGGCGCATACCCCTGCCTCAGCACGGCACCCGTGTCCGTGTCGCAGATGACGATGCGAGTGAAATCGGGCGCACTGTCCAGCCCGGCGACTATCCCCATGGCGGAAATTCTGCCGTACGGCGAGCGCCGATGGCGCCGGGCCGGCACAGAGGCCTCACCCGGCGCCGTGCGGCACGCTCCGAACGCCTGAACCAGGGGGTGCCGTCCGGACCGGTCGGGGTCCCTAGGTGTTGCTGGTGCCCCAGTCGTCCTCGCCGGTGGCGGACGCGTTCCGCTCCCGCAGGGAACGCACGCGGTCCGAGACCGAGTCGGGGACGCGGTCGCCCACCTTCTCGCTCACGGTGTGCAGCGCCTTGCCCGCGATCTCCTTGCTCTGCTGCGCCGCGGTCTCGGCGGTGTTGCGCACCGCGGGGTTCTGCGCGACCTGGCGCATGGACTTCTTCAGCTGTTCGTAGCGCTCGCGCCCGGCCCTCGTGCCGAGCACGTAACCCAGGGCCAGTCCGGCGACGAACGTGAGCCGGTAGCGCATGACGGCCACCCTTCCCTTGCGGTCGGCATCGGTGCGGGGGGAACCGATTGGCGGAGCACCCCCCTGCTTGCGCTAATGTATGTGTCGCAGCAAGCGCACGCCCCCTGGCGAATACCCAGGTGGGTGCGTTCGATGCAAAGATCGATCCCCTGTAGCTCAATTGGCAGAGCAGCCGACTGTTAATCGGCAGGTTACTGGTTCAAGTCCAGTCGGGGGAGCTCGATCTCCTGTAGCTCAATTGGCAGAGCAGCCGGCTGTTAACCGGCAGGTTACTGGTTCGAGTCCAGTCGGGAGAGCAACGAAAGAGGGCCCTTCGGGGTCCTTTTTCATGTCCGCAGGAACCGCCCAGGGCATGCCGAAGGCGTCATGGTCGCGCGAAGCCGACCAGCCGGAGCAGGAGATCGTATGAGCGGCTATGCTGCGGCAGACGGCGCGCACAAATGTGCGCGGCGCGCCGTAACGGGGCGGTAGCTCAGCCGGTTAGAGCAGCGGACTCATAATCCGTCGGCCGTGGGTTCGAGTCCCACCCGCCCCACCACGCAGGCACCGGCCAGGGTCGTCGCCGGTCTCCGGGACGGCTGTCCCCCGAGGCGCGAGGCGCGATCCAGAGGCCCGTGAGGGGCCGTGACGCCCGGCCCGGGGTCCGAGGCGAGATCCAGGGAGTGGCAGTCGGCTGAGGCGCCGCCCAGCGACCGCGAGTGCCGATGCGGCCGGGTCACCTGGTTCGAGAAAGCCGTCGGTTCGACCATGACGGTTCGCGGACGGCCACCCTCACTCGCGCCATGGCCGCAGGCCGACCGTCCCGGGAGCGGTGTGCCGGAGTCGGGACGACACCGCTGACGCGGTCCCGGCAGCTGACACTTTTTCAAATACCGTCATTTAAGCGGTTGTTGACGATCGTATTCCGGCGCTCAAAGGGTGCGCACAGGTTTTCGCGGTGTAGCTTCTACCCGTCAGTAGAGGCTTGAGCAAGGGTGGATACGTGGCTGCCCCTTCGCAAACCGAGAAGTTCGCCGCCTGCCTTCGGGTGCTGAAGGACCGCAGTGGCCGTGGCTACGACCGGCTCGGCAAGGAGGCGGGCGTCAGCGGCTCCAGCCTGCATCGCTATTGCTCCGGCCTCAGCGTGCCGACGGACTACCGGGTGGTGCACTCCTTCGCCAAGGTGTGCGGTGCCAGTCCGGAGGAGCTCCGTGAACTGCACCGGCTGTGGGCGCTGGCGGACACCGACAGGGTCGCGCAGGCCGTGCCGCCGCCCCTCGCGACCGCCGGCACGGCCGAGACCACCCAGGACGACTCGAAACCGGAGCCGGAGCCGGAAACGAACCCGGCGTCAGCACCGGACCGGGAGCCGGAGCCCGAGCCGGAAACGGACGGTCCTGCCGTGGCCGCGCACGTGGGCCCCCGGCCGGAGGACGCCGCCCCGCCGGAGATCACCCCTGCCGGGGCCACCGAGCCGCGACGGCTCCGGGTGCCCGAGAAGCTGTCCTCCCGGTTCGCGGTGCTGGCCGCCGCGGTCGTGGCCGTGACGGGGCTCGTGGCCGGTTTCGTGTGGATGCCCGCCGACGACCAGCCGTCGGCCGACGACGGGCTGCTGTACTCCTCCGCGTGCAGGACGGTCAGCATGGGACAGCACGACGAGTGCGTGCGCGAGGTCCAGACACTGCTGGTGCGGGCCGGGGGCAGACTCGCCGTCGACGGGGACTTCGGGCCCGAGACCCTGCGCAGACTGACCGCGTTCCAGGTGCTGGTGGGCATGCCGGCCAGCAACGTCGTCGACGAGCCCACCAAGAAGGCGCTCTACGCGCACAAGGTGAGCATGGCGACCTGGTCGCCGGACAGGGTGGCGAAGCGGATCCGCGAGGTGTTCGCCGAGGATCCCCGCACCGCCGTGGCCATCGCCCGCTGCGCCTCCTTCCTCGACCCGCTGTGGGTGCTGCCCAACACCAACGGCAGCCGCAACTGGGGCGTCTTCCAGATCTCCGACGTCCGCCTGCGGGAACTCGGCGGCACCCCGCTGCGGGCGTTCGACCCGGAGTGGAACATCCAGGCGGCCCACCGGCTGTGGAGCGCCCGGCACGACTTCCACGACTGGCCCTCCTGCCAGGCGGCGCTGAAGGAAGCGCCGAAGGAAGCGCCGAAGGAAGCGGCGAAGAAGGCACCGAAGGAAGCGCCGAAGGAAGCGCCGAAGGAAGCGGCGAAGGGCTGAAGCTCCTCCGGCTCGCGGCGAAAGGCTGAAGCCCCTCCGGCTCGCGCCGAGAGGCCGAAGCACGCAAGTCCCGGGTACTTCCCCGCAGTACCCGGGACTTCCGGCTCCGGATCACCCGGGGCGGCGTCAGACCGTGCCGTCCTCCCACCACCAGTCGCGGCCGAGGTCAGCCCTGCTGTCGACGTGCTGGTGGTCGACGGTGTACGTCTCCAGGCCGGAGAATCCGCAGGTCTCCGCCTTCTGGTAGACGGTCTTGGTGGCCACGCCCGGCACATCGAGGTCGGCCGCGGTGCCGTACAGGTGCATGCTGTCGCTGGCCCCGCCTATGTCGGCGTTGTGCGCGATGCTGCGGAAGCCGGAGTTGACCGTGATCGGCTTGTCGCCCAGCTTCTTGCGCAGCGCCTCCAGCTTGTACATGCAGCGCCGGGCGTTCTCCTTCGCCTGCGTCGCGGTCACCTTGCCGCCGTTGAAGTTGCCGGTCGACTGGTCCACGAACTCACTCCAGTTGAAGTGGACCGTGGAGCCGTCCGACTGCTCCAGCGCGTTCAGCTTCGCCTGGGTGTTGGGGCCGGCCACCCCGTCGGAGCCGAGACCGTACGCCGTCTGGAACCGCTTCACGGCCGCTGCCGTGCCGGGGCCGAAATCCCCGTCGACGCCGACCCGGCTGTGGCCGGCGCTGTCGGCCGCCCAGCCCGCGACGCGGATCTGCAACTCGGTCACGTCGGCCCCGGTGTCGCCCTGCTGGAGCGTGCGCGACCACGAATAGGCCTGAGCGACACCGGAGAACAGGAGCTGGCCGAACGCGACGCCGGCGCCGACGGCCAGCGTGCCGCGCAGCATGCTGCGGCGGTCGAGGGAGCGGGCGGCGGCGCGGCGGCCGTCGGCGGAACGGAAGAAGGAAGTCATCGTCGTCCTTTCGGAACGGTGGTGCGAGAACGTGCGGAAGACGGTCGGCGGCGAGCTCAGTAGGCGAGCTGGAACGTCACGTCGTGCACGTCGGTGTCGTAGGCGTGGATGCGCAGGACGAAGTGCGTGCCGTCCTTGACGTCGGTCGCGACGGTGCCCCACTCGGTGCCGTGGGTGGTGTACGCGTTGTCGTTGTTGCACAGGCTGGTGTGGTCGACGAACACCACACAGGCATCCAGGTACGCCCCGTCCGGCGTGTTCGCGTTGAGGCGCAGGTTGATGTCACCGCACCGCGAGGACGTGGTGTAGGTGCCGTACTCCTTGGCGGCCGTCTGATAGTGGTACGTCAGGGTCTTGGCGCCGCCGTAGCAGCTCGTCGCGGCGGCCGAGGACTGGGCCGAGGCGGGCGCGACGCCCACTCCCAGCAGCGCGGCCGCGGTGAACAGAACCGAGGCGAACGCCCTGCTCCTGATCATGGTGATCTCCGTTCGGGTGCAAGTCGGAAGGGTTCGGAAGGGACCGGCAGTCGCCGGAAGGGGTCAGAAGAGGTCAGAAGGCGATCTGTATGGTCGCCGAACTGCCTTCCAGGTCAACGCCGTTGGGCACGGTGAACCTGGTGCCGTCCAGGACGTCGGTGGCGATGGTGGTCCAGCTCCGGCCGACCTTGGTCCAGCGGTTGCAGACGCCGGTCTTCTCGAACTTCACGCAGGCGACGACGTACTCCGCGTCGCCGCCGGTGATGCGCATGTTGATGTCCGTACAGCGGCTCGTGGTCCGGTACGGGCCGAAGTCGAGCACGTCCCCGTAGTGCACCGTGACCGCCCCGCCGTAGCAGCTCGTGGCGGCGGCGCCGGCCGTGGCGGCCGAGGCGGGCGCCGGAACGGTGAAGCCCAGGGTGACGAGCAGGGCGACGAGGGACGCGCGTGCGAACCGGCCGGTCATGGTGTTCCTCCTCGGTACGGCGATGGCCTTGGCCGGGATCACCGGTTGGCCAGCCGGTCCAGATCGGCCTGGGTGCCGTTGAACACGTCCCCGGTGGCCGGGGCCCGCAGGCCAGGGAAGACCGCGGCGTCGGTGTACTGCCACATCGCCCAGGTCGTCGAGCCGTTCGGCAGCGGCGGCTGGGTGATCGACTGGCGGTAGTCCGCGAGTTGCAGCGGATACCGGGCGAAGGCGGTGGTCGAACCCATGCAGTCGTCCAGGAAGGACTTCTGGGTGTAGATCATCGGGACCCGGCCGAACGCGGATTCCACCCGGTCGAGCCAGGCCTTGGCGTCGGCCGGCGTGCCATAGGTGGGACAGCGCCCGCTGCCGTCGTCCATGCGCTCCAGGTCGAAGATCGGCGGCAGATCGCCCGGGCGCTGCCCGGTGTAGCCGGTCGCCCGCACGGCGGCGATGAACCGGTCGGCCTGCGCGGCGCCCGTGTCGGCCGCCGTACCGGTGTAGAAGTGGTACGGCGCCACGGCCAGCCCCGCAGCCCTGGCCCCCTGGAGGTCGCTGGTGAGGTATTCGTCGGTGACGTTCAGGCCCCGGGTGGCCTTGACGGTCGCGAACTCGGCCCCCGAGGCGCGTACGGCCTTCCAGTCGATCGGCGCGCCGCCGGGGTGCTGGTACTTGGCCGTGTCCAGGCCGTCGATCGGATGGCCGGCGGGGTGGGGCGGCTCGCAGTACGCGTTACGGCCGGACCAGTCCACGAGCTTGGCCCAGGTGTTCGGGCCGACCGTGCCGTCGGCGCTGAGGTTGGCACAGTGCTGGAGCTCGACGACCCGGTCCTCGGTGCCGCCCCCGAAATCGCCGTCGACGGTCAGCGGCGGATAGTGGAACGGCGCCATGGCCAGGTTCAGCCGGCACTGAACCTCCTTGACCTCGTCGCCCTTCGCGCCGTTCTTCAGGGTCGGGCGCGTGTCGGTGTGGCCGCACACGGTCGCCTGCGCCGTGCCCGCCGTGCCCTGGGTCGTGCAGGTGTGCGGCTGCGCGGCCCAGGAGTTCAGGGCCGTCCAGGTCTGCGGGCCGAGCACACCGTCCGCGCCCAGCCCGGCGCACCGCTGGAACTCCTTGACCCGCGTCTCCGTCGCCGAGCCGAACGTGCCGTCCGCGGCGATCGGGGTGTAGCGGCTCGGCTTCGTCGCCAGGTCGAGCTCGCACTGCGCCTCGACCGTCGCGTCCCCCGTCGACCCCTGTTGCAGCGTGGGCTGCGCGCTCGTGTGCCCGCAGACGGCGACCGCGGCGGCCGCGGACCCCGTCGCCTGCGCCGCCACGGGCCCGTACAGGGGCAGGACCGCTGCCACGGCGAGGGTCAGACCCCGCAGAAGCGTCCTCTTTCCCATCTGGTGTTCCCCCTCTGGTCGGTGACCGGGAACCCTCGGCCGCCGCCATGCTGGCAGCGCCCGGCCCACAGCGGAGCCTCCTGGTCCGCCTCGGGACGCCGGGACAGTCCCACGCCCCTGACCTGCACGAACGCGTCACCGCTGGGATGGGCTTGGGACACCGGGCCGGTGCCGGAACCCGCCGAGGTCGGGCGCCTTGCGGTGTCCCGGCTCCCGGGGGTGGAGGATCAGGTGCCCGCGGCCCGCTTCTCGGCGAGGAACTCCACCAGTTGCCCGGGCACGAGGTGCCCGGCTTCCGGCTCCTCCCACTGGACGGGGTGGATGCCGTGGTCCGTGAGCCCCCGAACGAACTCCTCGGGCAGCCTGTCGCCCTCGACCAGACGGAGATCCAGGAGGGCCTTCCGCGTCGAGGGGTCCAGCGCTTCCCACCACTGCGTGACGCGGGCGTCGTGTGTGCTGTTCATGCGTCCCAGGTGAACACGGCCTGACCCGGGAGGGAGGGACCGCGGGCGGGCGCGTTGCCGTCCCGCGCGAGGGCCGGTGCCCGAACATCCTGCTCGGAGGGTAGGAGAGGCGCATCCGTGGGCACCATGCGTCTATGCGCGTCGACGAGGACGCCGGTCTCATCAGTCATGAGGAGGGGTCATGAACCGTCAGATCCGGATTCGCGTCAACCGTCGGCCCTCCGCTCCGCGCGAGACGCCGATCGACCGCAGGACGCCGTCGGGGCGTCTACTGCCGTACTGACCCGCCCGTACGCGAAGCAGCACGGCCCGCCGGGCGGATACCCGGCGGGCCGTGGCATGTCCGGACGGCGCGGTCGGTTCGTCGGTTCCGGGCCGCTACAGCGGTGACTGCCAGGTGACGTTCGTGCCGTCGGCACCCGGGCCGACACCGGTCACGCTCCCGTCGCCGGAGCGGCCGTCGGTGCCTGTGCCTGTGCCTGTGCCTGTGCCTGTGCCTGTGGTGTCCGTGTGCTCGGAGGAGTCGTCCGGGGCGCCGTCGTCGTGGACGGTCAGCCGGACGCGGGGGCGGCCGTCCGGCAGAGCCTGCGTCACGTCGACCGCGACCTCGATCCGCGACACCCCGGAGCGTCGCGAGGCGGCGGCCAGCGCGCGCCGCAGCACGGCGAGCAGCCGGCCCGCCACGGGGGCGGTGATCCGGTTCTCCACCGGTCCCGTGAACCGGGTGGACGGCTGGACGCCGAGGACCGCGGCCGCGCCCGCCGTCTCGCGCAGCACCTTGCCGCGGAACGTGGTGGGGGCGTCGGCGGGCGGCTGCTGGAGCGCGAAGATCGCGGTGCGCACCTCCTGGACCGTGGCCTCGAGCTCGTCGACCGCCCGGCCGAGGGCAGCCGACACCTCCTCGGTCTCGCCGTCGTCCTCGTCGCCGTCTCCGCGGGCGGCGTTCCTGCGCTGCGTCGACTCCAGCATCATGCCGGTCGCGAAGAGACGCTGTACGACCAGATCGTGCAGGTCACGGGCGATGCGGTCCCGGTCCTCGTACACCGCGAGGAGTTCACGGCTGTGCCGGGCGTCGGCGAGGACCAGGGCGAGCGCGGCCTGCGAGGCGAACTGGACGGCCAGCAGGCGTTCGACCTCCGTGTACGGGCGGCCGCCCCGCCCGCGCGGCAGGGCCAGTGTCCCGATGAGGCGGCCCTCCGTCTGGAGCGGCAGCATCATGCTCGGCCCGAACCGGGACCGTACATGGGTCGTCATCCGTGGGTCGGTCGCCGAGTCCTCGATGAACACCGGTTCCCCGCCCAGGAGTTGATCGAGCACGGGACTGCCGGGTGCGATGGTGGTGCCCACGATGCCGGCGGGGTCCTCGGGAGTGGAGGCGACCACGATCTCCATGCCGCCCTCGTCCGTGGGCTCGAGGATGATCCCCGCCGAGGCTCCCGCGAGGATCCTGGCGCGCTCGGCCACCGTCGCCAGCGCGTCGGCGCCGGTTCCGCCGCTGAGCAGAGTGGTGGTGACGGCGGCGGCGCCCTCGATCCAGCGCTCCCGCTGCCGGGCCGTCTCGTACAGCCGGGCGTTGGCGATCGCGATACCGGCCTGCGTCGCGAGCAGACGAACCAGTTGTTCGTCCTCGTGGGTCACGGGCCCGGTGGACTTGTCCGCGAGATAGAGATTGCCGAACACCTCGTCGTCGACCCGGATGGGAACGTCCAGACAGATGTCGGGTTCGGGGGAGCCGTCCGGTTCGGGGGAGCCGTCCGGTTCGGGGGAGGCTGGAGTACCGGGAGACCCTCGATCCTCCGGCGTGGGGGAGCGGGTGGGCTCGGGGGAGGCTGAAGTGCCGGGAGACCCCCGATCCTCCGGCGCGGGGGCGGCACCTGGCGCGGGCGGTGTGCGCGGTCGCGCCGTACGGATCCGTACCAGCCCGTCCTGTCCCGGGTCCCGCATCCCCAGCGCCGCGTACCGCGCCCCGGTCAGCTCGGCGGCCGCGTCCACGATCCGCTGGAGCGTCGCGCGCAGTTCGAGTTCGGTGCCGACGCTGAGGACCGCCTCGAGAAGGGGCGGGAGGCCGGGCACGGGGTCGGTCATCCGAGGCCCTCGGACACCGGTTCGCCGGCTGCCGGTTCGTCAGTTGGCCAGCGGGTTCAGGATCATCGGCTCGATCTTGCCCTCCAGCATGTAGCCGAGGCCCTGAACGGCACACACATCGGGCCGCTCGGCGATGTGGACCGGCACACCGGTCGCCTGCCGGAGCATCTGGTCGAGCCCGGGAAGCAGCGCGCTGCCGCCGACCATCATGATCCCGCGGTCGGCGACGTCGGCCACCAGATCGGGCGGGCAGGACCGCAGCACCTTGCCGACCCCGTCCAGCACGGCGGTGAGCGGTGTCTCGATCGCCATGCGCACGGCGGCGGTGTCGACCTTCACGGAACGCGCCAGCCCCGTCGCCACGTCCCGCCCGTGGATCTCGGTCAGGGTCGGCCCGTGCGGGCTCAGACCGTTCCCGGAGAGGGCGAGTTGCAGCGGCCGTACGGCCTGACTCGGCAGCATCAGCTCGTGCTGGTGACGCAGGTGCTGCACGATCGCGTGGTCGACGGCCTCACCCCCGACCGGGATGCGCTCGGCGGTGACGATCGAGCCCAGCGACAGCACGGCGAGCTGGGTCGCGGCGGCCCCGCACACCATGATCATGGTGGCCTCGGGCCGCTCGACGGGCAGTCCGCAGCCGACCGCCGCCGCGATCAGCGTGTCGACGAGCTCCACCCGCCGCGCCCCGAGACCGACCAGCGTCTCGATCGTGGCCCGCTGCGCCAGCGGGTCCGCGTCGTGCGGGGTGCACGCCGCCGCCCGCAGCCGGGGCTTGCGGCGCAGCGTCCGCCGGACCTTGTCGCCCAGCAGATTGCGCAGCATCCGCTGCGCCATGTCGATGTCCACGACGGTGCCGCCGGACACCGGGCGCACCACCCGGATGTAGTCGGGCGTACGGCCCGTCATCTTCTCCGCGAACTCCCCGACCGCGATCAGCGCGCCCGTCTTCGTGTTGATCGCCGCGACGCTCGGCTGATCGACGACCAGGCCCGCGCCCCGCACCCATACACGGGTCCGCGCCGCGCCCAGGTCGACGGCGAAGTGACAGCGGCGCAGCTGCTCCAGACTGGCGGTCATGGCAGGCCCTCCCGAGGCGCAGACCGTGGGGCTCCGCCGGGCGGCGGTCCTCTTCGAACATCGTGCGCGCGGTACGCGTCGGGCGCCCCTTTTGGACGGCCGGGCGAGGTGCCGCCGGACGGGTGGCGGCGCGGGCGAGCGCCCGGACCGGCGGTGAGTCCGGCCCCTGGCCCGGCCCCGGCGGCGCCGGGCCGCGGGCTTCCGTCGCGGAACACCCGAGGCGCGGGGCGGGTGTCGGGGAAGCGACAGCGTTGACCCGCGGGGCAGTTGGAGCTGTCCCGCTTGCCGCGGCTCGTACCGGCATGTCCTGGCGGGAAACCGCCAGGGCGCCTTCCCGCCAGGTTCCGTCGGCGTCCCGGCCGCACGGGCCCCCCGAGACTCTTCGCAGGCACCGGGCGCCACCCCCTGCCCGGCGCGCGCACGGCCGACGAAGAGAGGCCATGAATGACCAGAGGACCACTGAGACGTCCGGCGGCGCTGCTGTCGGCCGGGCTCGTGCTCGCCCTGCTGCCGGCAGGGCGGGCGGGCGCGCTCGCCACCGCAGGCACCGCGCACACCGCGTCCACCGGCACTCCGGCGTCGGCGAGGGCCGCCGGCACCGCGTCCACCGTCACCCTCGTGACCGGCGACAAGGTGACCGTCACCGACATCGGCCGCGGGAAGAAGACCGTGTCCGTCGTACGCCCCCGGGGGGCCACCGGAGCCGTGCGCACCCAGGTCGCCGACGGCACCGTCACCGTCGTACCGGACGAGGCGCTGCCGTATCTGCGGGCCGGCACCCTCGACCGGCGGCTGTTCGACGTGAGCGAGCTGATACGGCAGGGGCTCACCGACCGGCAGACGGCTGAGCTCCCGCTGATCGTGACGTACGACCCGAAGGCGCGCACGGTCACCCCGGGCGGCGCCGAACGCACGCGCTCGCTGCCGAGCATCCGCGGCGCGGCCGTCGACGCGGACAAGGGCCGGACCTTCTGGAAGGCGATGACCCGGCAGCTGACCGGCAGGGCGGGGATCGGCAAGGTCTGGCTCGACGGGCGCGTCAAGGCCGACATGGCCGAGAGCAACGCGCAGATCGGTACGCCGAAGGCCTGGGAGGCCGGGCTCACCGGCAAGGGCGTGACCGTCGCCGTGCTCGACACCGGCGTCGACACGAGCCACCCCGACCTGGCCGGCCGGGTCACGCAGACCAGGAGCTTCATCGACGGGGAGGAGGTCGCCGACCGCAACGGTCACGGCACGCACACCACCTCCACCGTCGGCGGCAGCGGCGCCGCCTCCGACGGCAAGGAGCAGGGCGTGGCGCCCGAGGCCACGCTCGCCGTCGGCAAGGTGCTCAGCGACCAGGGCTCGGGCAGCGAGTCGCAGATCATCGCCGGCATGGAGTGGGCGGCGCGGGACGTGCACGCCAAGGTCATATCGATGAGCCTCGGTTCGACCGAGCCGAGCGACGGCACCGACCCCATGGCGGTGGCCGTCGACACCCTCTCGAAGGAGACCGGCGCCCTCTTCGTCGTCGCCGCGGGCAACACCGGCGCCCCCTCCTCCATCGGCTCGCCCGGCGCCGCCGACTCCGCCCTGACCGTCGGCGCGGTCGACTCCGCCGACGAGGCCGCGTACTTCACCAGCGCGGGACCGCGCCACGGTGACAACGCGCTCAAGCCCGACCTCTCCGCGCCGGGCGTCGACATCCTCGCCGCCCGGTCCCAACTCGTCGACGGCAGCGGCTACTACACGTCGATGAGCGGCACGTCGATGGCGACACCGCACGTCGCGGGCGTGGCCGCGCTGCTCGCCCAGGAACACCCCGACTGGACGGGCGCCCGGCTCAAGGACGCGCTGATGTCGACGTCCAGGCAACTCGACGCCTCCGTCTACGAGCTGGGCGCGGGCCGGGTGAGTGTTCCGGACGCGATCGGCGCGAGGATCACCGCCACGGGCAGCGCCGACCTCGGCTTCCTCAGCTGGCCCTACGAGGACGACAAGCCCGTCATCAGGACGATCACCTACACCAACTCCTCCGACGCGGCGGTGGAGTTGACCCTCGCCGCGGAGGGGGCCGGCGAGGGTGTCGCCACCCTCGCCGACACCACGCTCACGGTGCCCGCGCACGGCACCGCGTCCACCACACTCACCGGCGACGGCTCGAACGCGCCGGTGGGCCAGACCTCGGGGCGGATCGTGGCGTCGGTGGACGGAACGCCCGTCGCCCACACCGCGTTCGGGCTGGTCAAGGAGGAGGAGCGGTACACGCTCACCGTCCATGTGAAGGACCGGGACGGCGCCCCGACCGCGGCCGACCTCGTCGTGCAGCAGCTCGCCAAGGACGTCGACGCCTACCCGGCGGCCGTCGGCGACTCCGGCACCCTGAAGCTGCGGCTCGGGCCGGGCACGTACAGCCTGACGTCGTTCCTCGACGTGCGCGGCGCTCACGGCGCCGACTCGCTCGGGCTCGGCTTCCTCGCCGCACCCCAGATCGCACTCGACCGGGACCGCGAAGTCACCCTGGACGGGCGGAAGTTGCGGGAGATCGGCGCGAAGGTCGGCCGGCGCACCGAGACCCGGCAGCTGCTCATGGAGTACGACCGGAACGCGGGCGGCTCCGACCTGTTCGGCGCGGTCCAGGTACCCGTCAAGTACGACAGCGTCTTCGCCGCGCCCACCCGGAAGGTCACCGAGGGCACCTTCGACTACCGGACCGTATGGCGGCTCGGGAAGCCGCTCCTCGAGGTCGCGGGCGTGAAGGAGGCGCTCTTCCAGCCGGGCGCCACCCTGATCGAGGGCCGCGGCAGGCTACCGCTGGTCGATGTCGGCGACGGGCCGTTCACCGGGGTGAGCGGCAAGGCCGTCCTCGCCCGGCTCACCGACGGCGTCGATCCGGCCGCGCTCGCCCAGGCCGCCCAGGACGCGGGCGCCAAGGCCCTGTTCGTCACCGACGACAAGCCGGGGCGCCTCAACGCCTGGTTCGGCACGGACGACTACGAGAACCGGCCGCTCCAGATCGCCACCGTCGACGCGGCGGACGCCGCACGGCTGCGCGCCAGCCGGTCCGTCGACATGACCGGCACGCTCAACTCGCCCTACATGTACGACCTTTCGCACGGCTACCGGGGTGCCGTCCCGGACCGGAGTCTCACCTACGCGCCCGACCGCGGTGAACTGGCCGTCCTCGACACGAGATTCCACGCCGTGAAGCCCGTCCAGGGCAGCGAGTTCCGCTACTCGGTCGCCGACCCCTTCCCCATCGGTATCGGATTCCAGGAGCGGATCGACTATCCCGCCGAACGGACCGACTACGTCTCCACCGGCACCGGACAGACCTGGATGGAGTCCGTGAACGTCGGGACGGGCGCGCTGGAGGAACGCAGCGGTCTGGTCGCCTACCGGGGCGGCAGCCACGCGACCCTGAACTGGTTCAAGCCCGTCTGGCACCCCTGGCTCGGCACCGGACTCGGCTGGGGCCAGCAACGCGCGGGCAACCAGATCCAGTTCAACACCCCCGGCTGGGGCGACTCCGGGCCGGACCACACCGGTTTCGGCGACGTGTGGAGCGACGAGACCGGGATGACGCAGGCCACCGAGGTCTACCAGGACGGCGTCCTCGTCTACGACGGGAAGAGCTCCGCCGGATACGTCTGGGACGCGCCCGCCGACGAGCACACCTACAAGGTCGTCACCGACACCACCCTCGATCCGGCACGCTGGAAGCTCTCCACGAAGGGCCACAGCGAGTGGACCGTCCGGTCGGCGGCCACTCCCGAGGACCACTTCACCTTCCTCCCGCTCATCAACCTCGGCTACGACCTCGACACCGACCTCGCGGGCGACGTGCGCGGCCGCAAGGTCCCGGTGAGCGTCTACGCCGAGTACGTGAAGGGCGCTCCTGACACCGGCACCATCGGCGGCGGAAGGCTGGAGGTGTCCTACGACGACGGGGCGACCTGGAAGGCCGTCCCGCTCACCGACGGCGGGAAGGTCCGCTGGAAGGGCACGCTGGACGTGCCGCGCGATGCCCAGTTCGTGTCGCTGCGGGCCTCCGCCCATGACGACCGGGGCGGCACCGTCGGCCAGGAGATCATCCGGGCGGCGGGCGTGCGGTGACCGCGACGGCCGGGCGGCGGACTCCCCGGGGGAGAGCCCGCCGCCCGGCACGTCACGGTGAACGGGAGCCTGTCGCCCGGCACGTCACCGTGAACGGGCAGCCCGCCGCCCGGCACGGTCCTCCGAGCAGGCGGCCGTCGGGCCCTCTTGGGAGGGAGGGTCCGGCGGCCGCCGTCCGTTCAGCCTCCGGGGCGGTGCGGCGAGATGCCCCGGATCACTCCCAGATCGAGCAGGTCCTGCGGCCGGACACGGAGTTGGTCCGCCGTCGCCCGGACCTCGCCGGCGGGCCGCTTGAGAATCGCGGCCGCCGACTCCGGCGCGATGACGGAGAAGTAACTGTCCGGCGTGGCCCAGGTGTTGCCGGGAGCGGCCAGCGCCAGCGCACCGCCCGAGCCGCCCTCACCGATCACCAGCGTGGTGATGGGCGTCCGGGCGGTGGCGACCGCCGCGAACAGGTCCGCGATCGCCGCTCCGGCCCCCTGCCGCTCGGCCGCCGCGTCGTTCGCGGCGCCCGGGGTGTCCACCAGCGTCAGCACCGGGATACCGAGCCGGCCCGCCATCCGGACCAGCCGGGCCGCCGTGCGGTAACCGGCGGGACGCGTCGGGGTACCGCGCTGGGCCGCGTACGCGACGGTCCGCCCGTCGCGCGCTCGGCCGAAGCCGCACAGCACGCCGTCGTCGGTGTCACCGCAGCGGTCCCCGCCGATCGCCGCCCTGCGGGTGAAATAGGCATCCAAGTAGGCCTCCGCGCGCGACCGTTCGGCGTCCCTGGCCCGCTGCACGGCCTCCCAGCCCGTCGCGGGAAGGTCGGTCGTCCCGCCCAGCGCGGCCGGGACGGGCGCCGGTCCGGCCGCGGGCCGGGTGAGCAGGTCCAGCCACAGGGCGAGCGCCTCCCGCAGCCCGTCCTTCGGTACGAGCGCGTCGACCGAGCCCGCCGCGAGCTGCGCCTCGGCCGTGTACGCGGCCGGGTCCGCGTCGGGCGGACGCACTCGGGAGCCCGCGAAGGCGACCTGGGCGCCGGGCAGCGCGAGGGTCACATCGGCACCCGCCCCGAGCGTGGCCCACCCGCCGCCCGTCGTCGGGTCGCGCAGGACCGCGACCTGCGCGAGTCCGGCCTCCCTGGTGAGCGCCGACTGCCGTGCCACCCGCTGGAGTTGGGTCAGCGCGAGCATGCCCTCCTGCATCCGGCTGCCGCCGGTGGCGACGAGCGAGACGACCGGCAGCCGGTGTGTCCGGGCGTAGTCGTAGGCGGTCTCCAGACGGTCACCGGTGCGTTCGCCGAGGGAACCGCCGAGGAAGCCGAACTCGAAGGCGACGAGGACGGCGGTGACCGGACCGAGCGGAGCCCTGCCGTCGATCGTGGTGCCGAAACTCGCCGTCCCGAAGGTCGCGGTGCCGCAGACGACGGACTCCTGCTCGCCGGTGCGGGCCGCCGCGCGCGCCCGCGAATCGCCGTAGCCCTTCCAGGAGAGCGGACCGTCGGGAGGGAACTCCGCCTCGGGGCAGGGGAGTTCGGCGAAGCTGTCGGTGACGAGGGCGATGGCCTCGCGGGCCGAGATCCGTTCAGTCACGCGGCAGCTCCCGCTTCAGGATCTTGCCCATGTCGTTGCGGGGCAGGGCCTCCAGAAAGCGCACGGTGCGGGGCCGTTTGTGCGGGGCCAGACGGCGGGCCACATGGTCGGCCAGCTCCTCGGCGGACGGCGGCGCCTCGGGGGCGAGCGGGACGATCCAGGCCGCGACGCGCTCACCGAGGTCGGCGTCGGGCTCCCCGGCGACGGCGGCCTCGCGCACCCCGGGGTGTTCGAGGAGCGCGTTCTCGATCTCACCCGCGCCGATCTTGTAGCCGCCGCTCTTGATCAGGTCGGTGGCCTTGCGGCCGACGATACGGACCGAGCCGTCGGGGTCGAGGACGGCCATGTCGCCCGTGCGGAACCAGCCGTCGGCGGTGTACGCGGCGGCGGTGGCGTCGGGCCGGTTCAGGTACTCGGTGAAGAGGTTCGGCCCGCGCACCTGGATCTCGCCGACGCTCTCGCCGTCGTACGTCCCGGCCGGGGTGCCGTCGGCCTCGTACCAGGCGATCGTCGTCCCGTCCTCCTCGACGAGCCGCAGACCGACGCCCGGCAGTGGCACACCGACCGTGCCGGGGCGGACCTCCCCGTCCGCCCGTACGCTCGTGTTCATCAGGGTCTCCGTCATGCCGTACCGCTCGACGACCCCGCGTCCGGTCGCGGCCCTGATCCGGTCGTGGTCGTGCAGGGGCAGCGCGGCGGAGCCCGACACGAGCAGCCGTGCCCGGCCCAGCGCCCCGGCGAGCCCGGGATCCGTGCCGAGCGTCTCGGCGAGCCGGTGGTACATGGTCGGCACCCCGAACAGCATGGTCGCGCCGGTGTCCAGCTCCCGTGCCACGCCCTCGGCGCTGAACCGGCCCAGATGCCGGACCGATCCGCCGCGCCGCAACGGGCCCAGGATGCCGATGATCAGCCCGTGCACATGGAACAGGGGCAGGCCGTGCACCAGCACGTCGTCACCGGTCCACTGCCAGGCGTCGGCCAGGGCGTCCAGGGTCGCGGCGATCGCCCGGCGCGGGATGACCGCGCCCTTGGGCGGACCGGTGGTGCCGGAGGTGTAGACGACCAGGGCGGGTGCGGCCGGGTCGGAGACCGCGCCGGAGGCCTCGGGGGAGAAGGCGGGCGTGGCCGAACCGGGTGCCCCCGCGCCGCCGGACGCCTCGGTGTCCGCCTCCGCCTCGACCACGACGTCGACGCGGTCGAGCGCCGCGAGCGGGGCGGGAAGCAGGTCCCCCCGGGCCGCGAGCACCAGCGACGGCGCGCTGTCTCCCACGATGTGGCCGAGTTCCGTCTCCCCCGACTTCGGGTTCAGCGGCACGGCCGGCACCCCTGCGAGCAGCGCGGCGACCACGCCGACGGCCGTCTCCAGGGTCGGCGTCGCCCAGACGGCGACCCTCCCGGCACCGTCGAGCCGTGCGGCCAGCGCTCCCGCGCGGGCGGCCAGTTCCGCGTACGTCAGGGACCGGTCGCCGAAGCGCACCGCGGACCGGTCCGTGACCGAACCGCCCACCAGGGCCGGGAAGAGGGAGAACACGAGGACTCCTTGCCGAGAGGACTTCACCGGGAGGGACAGGCTCTTCCTACACGATCAGGATCGCGGACCGGGCGGTCGCCCGCCCGATCGCGCCGGGGACGTGGAGGGTGAGCGCAGGCGCCGTAAGGATCGTTCGGAAACCGGGAACGATCGTCAGGGAACCGTGGCGTGGACGGACCCGGACACGTAATGTCGGGCTCGCGTCACAACTTGATGAGTCAACTGCCGGGAGACCTTTGGTGAGTCAGTCCCCGCCGCACCTTCCCGAGACACTCGTACGCCCCGTCCCCGTCCGGGGGCGTGCGCGGGGCCCGTACGACGCGTGTCTCGCGAAGAGCGGGAGGCGGCCTTCCCCCCAGCACGTCCTGGACGGTGGGGAGACACGGCGATGACGACGAAGCCGGCCGGTTCCGTCGGAAGGCTCATGGCGGCCCTGCGTCCGCGAGGCACCCGCTCCGAGATGCGGGCGCTGGCTGTGGAGCTCGGCCGGGTACTGCGGAGAAGGATCGATACGCCCGTCGACATGAGGGAGCTGGCCGAGGCCCTCTGCGCCGAGGTGGGCAGGCGACGGGGCGGCCGTCCGGTCCAGCTCCGCTTCGAGCGCTTCCCGGACGAGATCGAAGTCACCGGTCTGTGGATGGAGTTCAGCGACTTCGACCTCGTCGTCGTCGAGGAGCGTGCCGAGACGGTGCAGCAACTCGTCATTCTCGGGCACGAGTTGTGGCACATGAAGGAAGGCCACCGCGACCACCACGTGGACGGCGCCACGGCCGTCGCACGGGCGGCCCTCTCGGACCGTTCCGGCTGGAGCGAGCCCGGACCGCGGGCGCCGTTCCGGCAGGAGGTCGCCCGTTCCGTCGCCGCCCGTGACGGATCACGTCAGGCGGACGAGGCCCGGGCCGAGGCCTTCGGCCTGCAACTGGCGAGCGTCTTCCGCTCCTGGGTGACCGGCCCCGGCGACAGCACCGCCGTCGACCCGGTCGGCCGCGCCATCGAGACCTCCCTCGGCTACCGCAGGCCCCAGGACCGGCCCGCGTCGCGCCCGGGACCGGCCGCGGCGACCGGGAGCGGCCCGCGCGGCGCCGGGACCGCTCGCGGGCCGAAGGGCTGATCGAAGGCCCGCCGCCGAAAGGCCGGCCCGCGGGCCGGAGTACTGATGCGGGACTCTTTAGGCGAACCGGAGTCCGGCGGGGCGGGACACCTCGACCACGTCCGCGACCACGCAGCTGACGTTGTCCGGTCCGCCGGCGTCGTTCGCCGCCCCGACCAGGGCCCGGACGGCCCCGTCGGGATCGGGCGCCGAGGTGAGGAGCCGCTCGATCCCCTCGTCCGGCACGACGCCGGAGAGCCCGTCCGAGCAGAGCAGGTAGCGGTCGCCCGGCCGGACGTCATGGAGCCGCAGATCGGGCACGGAAGCGGCCGCGCCCAGCGCCCTGAGCAGGATGGCACGCTGCGGATGCGTGGCCGCCTCCTCCGGGGTGAGACGGCCCTCGTCGATCATCGACTGGACCACCGTGTGGTCGTGGGTGATCCGGAACAGCCCGCCGTCGCGGAGCACATAGGCCCGTGAGTCCCCGATGTGGACGAGCGCGAGCTGGGAGCCGGTCCACACCAGGGCCGTGAGGGTGCTGCCGGTGCCGTCCAGGTCCGGGCCCGCGGCGGCGGGCACCAGGTCCGCCACGGCCTGCGCGGCGCCCTCCACCGCGTCCTCCAGCAGGTTGAGCAGGCCACCGGCCGACAGCGGCTCATCGTCGAGGAACGTCAGGGCCCGTACCGCGGCAGTGCTGGCGGGTGCCCCGTCGGGTCCGCAGCCGTCGGCGACCGCGAGGACGCGGGCACCCGCGTGGACGCTGTCCTGGTTCGCCTCACGGACCAGACCGGTGTCGGAGAGGGCGGAGTAGCGGAGTTCCAGCATGCTGGTGTCCTTCCCTGGGGACGGTGACAGATGGTCCACGAGGAACGCCGCCAGATCCCGGCGGGCGGCCGTCTCGGCCTCGACCCCGGCCCAGTACGCGCCGATCTCCCGCGCGGCCGGCCCCGGTTCGAGGGCGCACACCCGCCGGATCCGGGCGAGCGGCATGCCGAGCCGCCGCAGCCACGCCACCAGCCTGGCCCGTTCGAGCTGGTCCGCCGCGTAGTAGCGGTATCCGGTCCCGGGGTCGACCCGGGCGGGCCGCAGCAGCTCCAGCTCGTCGTAGAGCCGCAGCGCCTTGGGCGACAGCCGGGAGGCCTTCGCGAAGGCCCCGATCGTCAGCATGTCCACGCGTCCACCCCGTCGTTCCCGTGTCCTGGCCGCACCTGGTCCTGGCCCTGGTTCCTCGTCGCGTCACCGATGCTGGGCCCTGCCCCTTGGTGAAGGTCAAGTGTGGCCCGGCCCGGGAGAGCGGGGGTTGTTAGCCTGCGGCGGGGTTGTCCCGGGACGGCGTACCGATGGGGTGCGCCCGACGCAGTGCGCCGATGCCGTGCACCGGTGCCGTACGAGGTTGGAGTCCGCAGTGGCCCGTATCGCGCTCGTCACCTACGACCCGGGCGAGGAGCCCGGCGCGGACCGGGATCTGCCCGTGCTGAGGGCGGCCCTGGAGGACGCCGGGGCGGTGGCGGACATCGTGCACTGGGACGATCCCGCGATCGACTGGGCCGGGTTCGACCTGGCGCTGATCCGGTCGACCTGGGACTACAGCCGGCGCGTGCCGGAGTTCGTGGCCTGGGCGGAGCGGTGCGCCGGGCTCACACGGCTGATGAATCCGGCGCCTGTCGTGCGCTGGAACACGGACAAGCGGTATCTCGGGGAGCTCGCGGAGGCGGGGGTGCCGGTCGTGCCGACCCGGTATGTCGCGCCGGGGGACCACGTCGAACTGCCCGGCGATCACGAGTTCGTGGTGAAGCCCACGGCGGGGGCCGGGGCGCGCTACGCCGCCCGGTACACGCCCGCGGAGCGGGAGACGGCCCTCGGGCAGCTCGCGCGGATGCACGCCGAGGGGCTGACCGCGATGGTCCAGCCGTATGTGAGGGACATCGACACCCGGGGCGAGCGGGCGCTCCAGTTCTTCGGCGGACAGCTGCTGCACGCCAGCCGCAAGGGTGCGGTGCTGGAGCCGGGGACGCCCTACGACGGGGACAAGACGCCCCATCCGCGACTGGAGGTCTGGGAGCCCACCGGGGCCGAACTGGCCGTTGCCGAAAAGGCGTTGGCGGCCGTGCCGGGCGGTGCGGAGAGCGTGCTCTACGCCCGGGTCGACCTCGTCGACGGCGACGACGGCGGGCCCCGGCTGATGGAGCTCGAACTCGTGGAGCCGAACCTCTTCCTGTGGCTCCACCCCGGGTCGCTGCCCGTCGTCGTGGACCGGATCATCGGGGCCGCGGCCCGCTGAGGGCCGGCCCGGAGCCCGCCGGGCCTGTCCTCGGTCCCCTCCGCCGCTACCGGCCGGGACTCCCGGGGGGTTCCGGTACGGGGCCCTTGACCCCCACCCGTTGCAGCAGTCCCCAGGTGAACTCCGCCGCGCACGCGTGCGGCACTCCCGAAGCGTCGGGCGCCGTGAACGCCAGACCCCACCGGGTCGGGGCGGTGCCCTCCAGGGGCCGGGCGGGGGCGAAGGCGCGGGCCACCTCGTCGACCGTGCAGCACCAGGGGGCCAGATCCTCCAGGGTCTCCAGCGCCGGGGCGGGGGCGCCCGGGGCCCGTACCAGCCATTCGTTCCAGGCGACACCGTTCGGGGCGAGCAGGACCTCGAAGCGCAGATCGGGCCACAGGGGCACAGGCCATTGCAGGGCCTCGCAGGTCAGATCGCCGATCCGGCGCTCGCGCGCGGACTCCGGGGCGCCGAGGACCGAGCGGTAGCGCGAGGCGGCGGACCGTGCGCGCGGCACGCGCAGCATCGCCTGCCAGCGACGGTTGGCCTCGCGCATGTCCGCGATGGACACCCCCAGTACGTGGCGGGCGTCCTCGACCGGACCGGGGTTGTGGTCGGCCATGCGGCGCAGCAGGACCAGCTGGAAGTCGAGCGGCGTGAAGGGGGCGGAGGGGCGTTCGGCCGGCATGGGCTCCATGGTCCCGCACCGGGGCCTCGCCGGGCGGGCGCCGCCGACGAGGCCGTGACCCGGCCGCCGTGCGGGGTGTCCTCTGCGGGGTGTCCTGTGTGGGGTGTCCTGTGTGGGGTGTGAGGGTCCGTCGGGCGTGGGGCGGCATGTGTCTTTCGTGCCCTTTGGGGCGCGGATCGGCGCGAGGTGGCGTGTGGGCCCATCGGGGCGGGCCACTCAAACCATTGCCCGCCCCAGGGCGAATGACTAGCCTGTGTTCGTCATCCCGATCGTCTGTTGAAATTTCGAACAAAAGAGAGGGGGCCGGTTGTGGGACGCCTCGTACCTGCCGTGACCCGGGCCCTGGACATACTGGAGCTCTTTCTCGACGGGGACGGGACGCTCTCCGCCCCCGACATCGTGCGCAGGCTCCAGCTGCCGCGCACGACCGTGCACGAACTGGTGACCACGCTCTCCGCCCGGTCGTACATCGTGCAGGTGCCCGGCCAGCCGGGACGCTACCGGCTCGGCGTGCGCCCGTACCAGCTCGGCAGCCGCTACGCCGAGCAGCTCGACCTCGCGGCCGAGGGCCAGCAGGTCGCCCGTTCCGTCGCCGAGACCTGCGACGAGACCGTGCACGTGGCGATCCTCGAAGGCACCGACGTCATCTACATCGCCAAGGTCGACTCCACGCACGCCGTGCGCATGGTCTCGGCCGCCGGCCGCCGCCTTCCCGCGCACTGCACCTCCGTCGGCAAGATGCTGCTCGCCTCCCTCTCGGAGCCGGAGCTGACCTCACGTGTCCCCGACGACGCCGACCTCGTCGCGATGACCCCGAACAGCATCACCGAGCCGGGCGCCCTGCGCGAGGCCCTCGCCGAGATCCGCCGTCGCGGGATCGCCGTCGAGAGCCGTGAGTCCAACCCGGACGTCAGCTGTGTCGCCGCCCCGGTGCGGGACCGGGCGGGACAGGTCGTCGCCGCGCTCTCGATCTCCGTACCGATGATCCGCTGGAGCGACGAGCGCCGCGTCGAGCTGGAACAGCTCGCGGCGAAGGGTGCCGCGGAACTGTCCGAGCGGCTCGGCCACCGGAACGTGCGGTGAGCGCCGTCGAGGTCGCCGTCCACGCGCACGCGGCGCTCGGCGAGGGCCCGACCTGGGACGCCCGGGCCGGGCGGCTCATCTGGGTCGACATCCTCGGCTCCCGGATCCACACCTACGACCCCGCCTCGGGCCGTCGCACGGTGATGGCCACCGAGCAGCACGTGGGGGCGGCCAAGCCCCGCGCGGGCGGCGGACTGGTGGTCAACCTCCGTGACGGCGTGGGTCTTTACGGGCCTGCCGGGTCCGGCGAGTCCACCCCGGCCGCTCCGGCCGGCGGTTCGTTCCGCTGGCTGCACCGGGAACCCGTGCCCGGCCGGCGGGCCAACGACGCGGCCGTCGCGCCCGACGGCTCGCTGTGGTGCGGCACCATGCGCTACGACGAGGCGCCGGGCGGGGGTACGTTGTCGCGCATCGCGCCCGACGGCACGGTCCGCCCGATCCTCGACGACGTCGGTGTCAGCAACGGCACGGGCTGGAGCCCCGACGGCCGTCGTGTCTACTACATCGACTCGCCGACCCGCCGCATCGACGTCTTCGAGCTCGGGGACGATCAACTTCCCGTCGAGAGGCACCCGTTCGCCACCGTGGAGGACGGATTCCCCGACGGTCTGACGGTGGACGCCGAGGGCTGCGTCTGGGTGGCCCTGTGGGACGGCGGAGCGGTCCGCCGCTACACGCCGGACGGCACCCTGGACCGGGTCCTGGAGCTGCCGGTCCGCCGCCCCACCGCCTGTGCCTTCGGCGGAGCCGGTCTCACCGACCTCTACATCACCACCGCGCGTACGGGCCTCACGGCACCGCACCCGATGGCCGGCTCCCTGCTCGTCGTCCCCGGCGCCGGAAAGGGCCTGCCGCAGCCGGAGTTCGCCGGCTAGCCGACCCGCGCCCGACCCGCGCCCGGCCAACGTCCGGCCAACGCCCGGTCCACGCCCGGCCAACGCCCGCCTCACGCCCGGTCCACGCCCGTCCCGCCTCCGGCTCTGCCGCGAGTCCCCGCCCAAGTGTCGTCACCGGGCGGGGACTTTGCTTTCCGGACCGTTTTCGAGGTCGGACCGTCTTTCGCGTCAGCCGTTTTTTGCGCAAACCATTGACGAGTAAGCGCTTCCTATCTACGGTCCCGTTCGAAGTTGCGATCATTCTCCGAAATTTCGAACGATGGGCGGTCGGGACTGGCCGGCGTGCCACTACTACGACGCGGACGACAACGGCACGCCCGAGCTCGGCCTGAACAGGCTGACCTGCAAGAGGACCGGCCGGCCCACCCTCGGCCGGACAGCCCCCTCACACCCAAGGCGCCCCGAAAGGACCCCATGCGCACCGCCCGCTTCGCCCTCGACCCCGCTTTCACCATCGGCGAGGTCGACCCCCGTCTCTTCGGCTCCTTCGTCGAGCACCTCGGCCGCTGCGTCTACACCGGCATCTTCGAACCCGACCACCCCTCGGCCGACGCCGAAGGCCTGCGCACCGACGTGCTGGAGCTCGTCCGCGAGCTCGGCGTCACGGCCGTCCGCTACCCCGGCGGCAACTTCGTCTCCGGCTACGACTGGGAGGACTCGGTGGGCCCCGCCGAGGACCGGCCCCGCCGGCTCGACCTCGCCTGGCGCTCCACCGAGTCCAACCGCTTCGGGCTGAGCGAGTACATCGGCTTCGTGCGGAAGATCGGCCCGCAGGTGGAGCCGATGATGGCGGTCAACCTCGGCACGCGCGGGGTCGCCGAGGCCCTCGCGCTCCAGGAGTACGCCAACCACCCGTCCGGCACGGCCCGTTCCGACCTGCGGATCGCGCACGGCGACAAGGACCCGTTCGGGATCAGGCTGTGGTGCCTCGGCAACGAGATGGACGGGCCCTGGCAGACCGGCCACAAGACCGCCGAGGAGTACGGCCGGCTCGCGGCCGAGACAGCCCGCGCGATGCGGCAGATCGAGCCGGACCTCGAACTCGTCGCCTGCGGGTCCTCGGGGCAGGGGATGGCGACCTTCGCCGAGTGGGAGGCCACCGTCCTCGCCGAGACGTACGACCTCGTCGACCACATCTCGCTGCACGCCTACTACGAGGAGACCGACGGCGACCGGGACTCCTTCCTCGCCTCCGCGGTCGACACCGAGTCGTTCATCGAGAACGTCGTCGCGACCTGCGACCACGTGGGCGCCCGGCTGAAGTCCGCGAAGCGGATCAACCTCTCCTTCGACGAGTGGAACGTCTGGTACCAGAGCCGGACCGACCCGCACCCGGTGGAGGACTGGCAGGAGGCTCCGCGCCTGCTGGAGGACGTCTACTCCGTCACGGACGCGGTCGTCCTCGGCTCGCTGCTCATCGCGCTGCTGCGGCACGCGGACCGGGTGACCGTCGCCTGCCTCGCCCAGCTCGTCAACGTCATCGCCCCGATCATGACCGAACCGGGCGGCCCGGCCTGGCGGCAGACCACGTTCCACCCGTTCGCCCAGGCCTCGGCGCACGGCCGCGGACAGGTCCTCGACGTCCGGGTGGACTCGCCGACGTATGCGACCCGCAAGTACGGCGAGGCGGACCTGCTGCACGCCACCGCGGTGCGCGCCGAGGACGGCTCGGTCACCGTCTTCGCCGTCAACCGGAGCCAGACCGAGCCGCTGCCCCTCGAAGTCGCCCTGAACCGCCTGGAGTTGACGAGGGTCGTCGAGCACAGCGCGCTCGCCGACGCCGACCCGGACGCCGTCAACAGCCTGCACGACCAGGAGCGGGTCACCCCGCACCCCGTCGAGGGGACCACGCTCCGGGACGGCACACTGAGCGCCGTCCTGGAGCCGCTGTCCTGGAACATGATCCGGCTGGCGTAGGAACCGCCCGCCCTGGAGGGACAGGTCCTAGGGGCCGGGGGAGCGCACCGGGGTCACCGGGACTCCTCCGGCCGCGCTGCCCAGCAGCGTCAGTTCCACCCGGCCGGGACCGGCGGGGGTGGTCCCGTCGGACAGGACCGCGAGCGCCAGTGTGTTGTGCCCCCGGGTGCGCAGCACCCCGTTGGGGAGGACGAACGTGTGCTGCGGGCCCACGTCGTTGATGTACTGGCCCATGTTCCAGCCGTTCAGGAAGATCTGGACACGATAGGCGCGGGCCGGGTCGTCCGTGAGGGTGAGCCCGATCGACGCGTCCAGCCCGCTGTCCACGGCGAGCCGGAAGCCGGTGCGGTACCAGGTGACCCCCTGGCGCCGTTCGGCGCGCGGGAAGGCCGCGGGCTCCCAGCCGCCGTCGGCGAAGCCCGGCAGATGCCAGCCGTGCCGCTCGCCGTGCAGGCCTCCGGTGTTGAGGGGGCCGCGCACCGGGTCGGGGGCCGTCGCGCCCTGGATGCGCCAGCGGACCGCCGGAGCGGCTCCGGAGAAGGCGACGGCCGTCAGTCCCCGGGCCGCCTTGTGCGTGTCGTCGGCCCTGCCGTCCTCGTCGTGCTGCATCGGCCGGACCAGGACCGACAGCACGTGGGAGCGTCCCTTCCGCGGCCGGACGGGGAAGGTGGCGGTGGCCGCCCAGGTCCCCTTGCGCACGGTCTTCGTGTCCGGCACGGGCATCCGGTGCGTGCCCAGCGGCTCTCCGTCCAGCCAGGCCATCAACAGCCCCTGGGTTCCGGTGACATAGGACAGGGCCACGGAGTCCGCGCCGCCCGCGTCCGCGAAGTGCCCCCGGTACCAGACGTCCCCGTAGTGGAAGCCGTAGTCGTCGGCGAACAGCACGGGCTGGCCTTCCGGCACCGGGGTGACGCTGCACGAGGACGTCCTGTCGGTCACGCGCCACGCGCTGTCGTCGTGACCGGCGGCCGACTCGGGGTCTCCCACGGCCCGGCGCCAGCCGGTCAGGGCGGGGAGCGGCACCCGGCCCGCACCGGCCAGCCGCCGCCCGGCCCGCAGGCTCCCGGAGGCGGTCGTACGGGACGGCGACGCGCGCTGATTCCAGACGAGTTCGCTCATCCCGCGCGGCCCCCACACCTCCAGGTCCGCGGCGTTCGTCGTGTCGCCGGTGAGATGCGCGCTCGTGCCGCGCAGGTCGGCCGAGCGCAGCAGCGCCGGGCCGTGTACCAGCACCGGACCCGACGGGGTGTCGTGGCGCCACAGCAGACGCGAGCTCTCGTCGTCGGCGAACAGCAGCAGGAGGGGGGCCGCGACACCGCCGCCCTCCACCCGGACCCGCGTGATGCCCGCGAGCACGGCGTCGATCCGCAGGACGCCGTTCTCGTAGCCGTGTCCCGCGTCCCCGTCCAGCACGGTGACCTTCGGCTCGCTCGCGGCCTCCAGACAGGTGCGGGTCGACTCGCCCGCCCGGCCCGTGAACACGGCGATGTCCTGCCGTCCGGCGGTGAGCCACAGCATCGGCTGGGCGGTGGACCAGCTCAGCCTCCGCCGCCCCAGGGCGATCCCGGAGGCGAGCAGCCGCGCGTCGAGGCCGGGCACCGGCACCTCGACACTCGTTCCGCCGAGCGTCACGGTGGCGACGGACTCGGAGGGCGTGTCGTTGCGCAGCACCTGGAAGCGCGCCTTCGTGTCCGGATTGACCAGGTGGTACGCCTTGATGCCGGGGCCGGCCGCCGTGTCGTCGCCGGGCAGGGGGTCGGCGCGGTCGAGCTTGGCCAGATCGGGAACCGACTGGAGCAGCCGGCCGATCTGCCGCATCGGGACGAGCTTGTCGGTCGGCTGCCGTGCCTCGTCGATCGCGGCCCCGTAGTCGTACGAGGTGTAGACGATCGGCGCGGGCAGCCAGCCCCAGGACGTGCCGCCGAAGGTCATGTAGACGTTGTGGACCGTGATGCCGTTGGCGAGGTTGGTGAGGTAGAAGCGCCGTTCGTAGGCCGCGTCCCGGGTGCGGCGGGACTCGGCGTATCCGAGGCCGTCGAACTCCGCCCCGCCCCACGGATCGAACCAGCCGCCTCCGAACTCGGGGATGAATCCCGGGGTGTCCGGGCTGGCGGTCGAGCCGCCCTTCATGCCGCCGGGGCCGAAGTGACCCCAGTCCGGAGGTGTCTTGAAGGGGGAGGGGTAGCCGTCGAAGCCGTACAGATAACGCCCGCGTTCGCCACCGGTGTCGAAGGTGCCGGGAGCCCAGTGGCCGTTCCTGCCCTTGTCGTTGTGGAAGAGGGGTACGTCGATGCCGTCGCCGCGCACCTTGGCGTACAGGTGGGTCATGTAGTCGCGGCCGGCGGGCTCCGTCACGTGGTTGTCGTACTCGTTCTCCAACTGGTAGAGGACGATCGTGCCGCCGCCGTCGGTGTGGAGATGGCGGGCGGCGATGCGGTCGACGGCGGTCAGCCACGCGTCGACGTGCCTCAGATAGGTGGGGTCGGAGGTGCGGGCCACCCCGGGGGTGGCCGTCAGCCAGCCGGGGAAGCCGCCCGCGTCGACCTCGGCGTTGATGTACGGGCCGGGGCGCAGGATCACGTACAGGCCTGTCTCGGCGGCGGTCCGCAGGAACAGGTCGAGGTCGCGGACTCCGGTGAAGTCGTGCTGCCCGGGTGCGGGGGAGTGGTAGTTCCACGCGACATAGATGCTGACCGTGTTGTAGCCGTGGGCGCGCATCTTCTGGAGGACGTCCCGCCACAGGGATGGGCTCGGCAGCCGGAAGGGGTGGAACTCGCCCGACCAGACCACCAGGCGCCTGCCGTCGATCACCATGGAGTAGCGGTCGAAGCCGACGGTGTGCCTCCTGCCGTCGGCGGCGGGCGGCGCGGGCGCGGGTCCGGTGGGTGCGAGGGGCGTCCTTCCGGCCGCGCAGGCCACGTCGCTCCCGCTGCCGCTGAGCGAGAGGCCGAGGGCGGCGGTACCGGCGAGTGCGCTGAAGGTACGTCTGCTCAACACCATGCGGGTTCTCCCGGGGACGGCGACGGGGGTCTTCCCCGCTCGGTCCGAGCCCGAGAAGGCGGGGGAAGGTGCGGCCATTGTCCACACGGGCAGGTCATTCGATGGTCGTACGACGATCCCGGCGCGGGGGATTACGCGGTATGGGGGTGACCGGAGCCGCGGGTCGCGGCCGGGGGCGGCCCGCGAGGTCGCGGACCGCTCCCGGTCTCCGTGGGGGGAAGGCGGCGGTCAGCTCGTCTCGACGCCGAGCGTCAGGGTGCCGGTGTAGCCGGCGGACGTGGTGCTGCCGAGGGCCGTCAGGGTCAGGAGGCCGGAGGAGGCGCCCCCGCCGTCGTAGACGGAGTCCTGCGTGAGCGTGGTGCGGGTGACCTTGTTGGTGGAGTACGGGGACACCTTGGCCATCGCCGTGGTCATGGTCTCGCTGAAGAAGAGCTGGCCGGTGTGGAGTTCCTGGCCGCCGGTGAAGGAGCCGTCGGAGGTGAGGGTGACGCCGGTGTGCACCTTGACGTGGATGTGCACGCAGCGGCCCCGGTACCAGCCGGGGTAGATGCTGGTGATGTTCGCGACGCCGGAGGTGTTCGTCAGCACGCCGCCGCGCAGGAACGTGCCGTCGTCCGCCTCGCTGTGGCCGTTGTTGCCGACGAAGCCGGAGTACTCGCCGAGCGCGTCGCAGTGCCAGATCTCCACGAGGGCGTTGCCGATCGGCGCGCAGGTGGAGTCGTCGACGACGGTGAGGACCAGCTTGAGCGGGGCGCCCGCCTTGCCCTCGGTGACGTCGGCGCGGACGAGCTGTCCGTCGAGGTAGTAGGGGCCTTCGGTCATCTCCTTGGTGAGGGTGCAGACGGCCGCGGCGGCGGGAACCGCGTCGGCCGGGCCGGCGCCGGGGGTGGGGGCGACGGGCGCAGCGGCGGCCACGGCCAGTGCCGCGGCCGAGGCGCCCGTGGCGATCAGTACGGTCCGGCGCCCGACGGGGGCCTCCGACGTGTCTTTCGTGGGGGTGTCTGTCATGGACACGGCACCGTAGGAGGGGATGCTGTCGGCGAGCTGTCAGTTGTGTAAAACGACGGCCCGTCAAGCTCCTTGTTGGACACGTTGCCCCCTCGGCCGAGGGCGGCTCCCCGCGGCCGGCCCGTGGGGAGCCGGCCGCGCGGTGAGCCCGCCCGGCATGGCGAGATGCGACCGGCGGTGTGTGTGGCCTAGCCGGCCTGGTTGTACAGCATGGCGCCGACGGCTCCCCAGCCGCCGTTCGACGGCTGTGGTGGGGGAGGTTCCGGTTGTGTCCTGCCGCGGACCTGGGCCGCCGTCAGGCCGCCCTGCGCGCCCATGGAGGCCGCGCCCGCCATGCCGGGCATGCCGGTCTGGGCGGCCGGCTGGAGGCCGGGCGGCTGGGCCGGCGCCTGCATGGCCGCGGGCGGCATCTGGGCGGGCATCGCACCGGGGCTCTGGGCCGGGGCCGGCCAGTTGGCGGGACCGGGGGCGGGGTAGGGCGAGGCCGCCGCGGGCTGCTGCGGGGCGGGATAGACCGGAGCCGGGAAGGGCTGCTGGGCCGGGTAGGGCGAGGCCGCGGCGGGACGCGGCTGCGGAACGGACGGCAGGCTGGGCTGCGGGGCGGCGGCCGCCACCGGCTGGGGCGCCTGAACGGGCTGCCCGGGCCAGGCGTTCGCCTGCGCGGCCAGCCCCTGCATGCCCGCTCCGTTGGTCGAGCCGACGAGACGGTCCACCATGGCCGTACCCGAGCTGTAGCCGGTCCCATGGCTCAGTTCGGGTACGGGGGTCTCCTTCCTGGACCCGTAGAGCACCTGTTCCAGGCTGGCCACCAGGCGGCGTACGTCCGTCTGGGGACGTACCACGAGTCTCAGGAAGCGGCTGGACGAGCCGACCTTGTTGCCGCACTCGCGGACCAGGATGCGGTGCTCGGTGAGCAGCCGGTCCCGCACCACGGTGCCCTCGGCGCCGACGGGAAGACGTACGAACAGGAAGTTGCCCTGCGAGGGGTAGATCGTCAGACCGGGCAGCGCGGAGAGCTGGCGGGCCATGTCGAGCCGGTCCCGGCGGACCATGTGCAGGCTCTCCATGTATTCCTTGCCGTGGTTCTTGAGCATGAACACCACGGTCTCCGCGAAGGAGTTGAGGTTCCACTTCGGCAGCATCGAGCGGACCTTGCCGGCCAGCGAGGGGTTGGCGACGAGATAGCCGAAGCGGATGCCGTGCAGGCCGAAGTTCTTGCCGAGGCTGCGCAGCACGATGACGTTGGGCCGCATGACCGCGTCCTCGACCACGCTGGGCTCGGACTCGGCGTCGGCGAACTCCAGGAAGGACTCGTCGATGACGATCAGGTCCAGGTCGGCCATCGCGTCCATGAACTGGATGACCGACTGGCGCGGCAGGAAGCCGCCGTCGGGGTTGTTCGGGTTGCAGATGACGGCGACCTTGGTGCCGCGCGATCGGATGAACTTGGCGTACGCGGCGAGGTCGAGCGCGAAGCCGTTGGACTCCTGGAGCGGGAACATGTCGACCCGCTTGCCGGTCTCCATCGGCTGGTCGGTCCAGCGGCCGAACGTGGGGACGGGGATGGCGAGGGACTCGCGGACCAGCAAGTGATCGATCCAGGTGATGAGTTCGGTCGAACCGTTGCCCATCGCGACGCACTGCGGCGGAAGCTGGAGCAGCGAGCACAGTTCACTGGTGATCGTGTCGGCGCTGCTCGGGTAGTAGGTGATGATCTCCCGCAGCCTGCTCGCGAGTTCGTCGAACATGGCGGGGGTGGGGAAGTACGGGTTGCAGGGGATGCAGAAGTCCACCGGGCCGGCTCCGTCGCCCTCCCGCGTCAGTGCGGCCATCGACGGGCTGTGCGCCGCGGTGCCGCGAAAGAGCGAGGTGACATTGCCGGCCATGGAACCTCCGTATAGGGCAAGCCCGTTGGGGAGGACGGGCCCCCGTTCTTTGGGTGGCCCGCGCGGGGGAGCGCGGGCCGCCGTCTCATACGGATACGGATGTGGCGCTGTTCAATCGTTGTGAGGTCGTGCGGATTTTGTGAACCGACTGTGAGGTCCGGTCACGTACCGAACGTGTGCACCGTGCTGGTCCGGTAGGTCTGTCCCGGCCGCAGCACCGTCGAGGGGAACGACGGGTGGTTCGGGGCGTCCGGGAAGTGCTGGGTCTCCAGGCACAGGGCGTCGCCCTGGCGGTAGATGTGACCGCCGGTGCCGACCAGGGTGCCGTCCAGGAAGTTGCCCGAGTAGAACTGGAGGCCGGGTTCGTTCGACGCGATGCTCAGGGTGCGGCCGGAGGACGGGTCGCGGAGCGTGGCGACATGCTCGGGCCTCGCCGTGATGCCCTTGTCGAGGACCCAGTTGTGGTCGATGCCCTTGCCGTACAGGAGCTGCTGGTTCGCCACCCGGATGTCCCGGCCGACGGTCTTGGCGCGGCGGAAGTCGAAGGGGGTGCCGGCGACCTTCGCCAGTTCCCCGGTGGGGATCAGGCCCGAGTCGACGGGGGTGTAGCGGGAGGCCGCGATCGCGAGTTCGTGGTCGTAGATCGAGCCGCTGCCCTCACCGGCGAGGTTCCAGTACACATGGCTGGTGAGGTTGACGACGGTGGCCTTGTCGGTGGTGGCCTCGTAGTCGATGCGCCAGTCACCGTGCCGGGTCAGGGTGTAGGTGACCTTGGCCCTGAGGGTGCCGGGGTAGCCCATCTCGCCGTCGATGCTGGTGTAGTGCAGGACGAGCCCGACGTCGGAGCCCGAGGTGAAGCCCTCCACGTTCCAGACGTGCTTGTCGAAGCCCTTGGCGCCGCCGTGCAGGCTGTTGACGCCGTCGTTGACGGAGAGCTGGTAGCTCTTGCCGTCGAGGGTGAACTGGCCCTTGCCGATGCGGTTTCCGTACCGGCCGATCAGGGCGCCGAAGTACGGGCTGGAGGCGACGTAGGAGTCGATGTCACCGAAGCCCAGCGCGACGTTCCTGTACCTGCCGTGCCGGTCGGGGATCTCCAGGGACTGGACGATTCCGCCGTACGACAGGACCTTGAGCCGTGTCCCGCCGTTCTCCAGGGACCACCGGTGGACCTTCGTCCCGTCGGCGAGCTTTCCGAAGAGTTCCTTCTCGGGCTTCCTGGCGCCCGAGGCGTGCGCGGTGCCGATGGTGGCCGCGGTTAATCCCGCTGCCGCCGCCGCTGCGATGACCGTACGTCTGCTCGTTTCCATTTTTGCGGCTCCTGCCCAATGGAGGGGGCCCCGCCTTCTGGCGGGGCCCCGGCTGACTTACGAACCGACCTTGCGCTTGTTCCACACGTCGAACCCGACCGCGGCCAGCAGGGCCAGGCCCTTGATGACCTGTTGCCAGTCGGAGCCGACGCTGAGGAGGTTCATACCGTTGTTCAGCACGCCGAGGACCAGACCGCCGATGATCGCGCCGAGGACGGTACCGACACCGCCGCTCATGGACGCGCCACCGATGAACGACGAGGCGATCGCTTCCAGCTCGAAGCTCAGGCCGGCCTTCGGAGAGGCCGCGTTCAGGCGGGCGGCTACCACCAGACCCGCCAGGGCCGCGAGCATGCCCATGTTCAGGAAGACATAGAAGGTGACCTTCTTGTCCTTGACGCCCGACAGCTTCGCCGCCGGGAGGTTGCCGCCGATCGCGTAGATGTGACGGCCGAAGACGGCGTTGCGCATGACGTAGCCGTAGCCGACGACCAGCACGCCGAGGATCAGCAGCACGATCGGCGCGCCCTTGTAGCTGGCGAGCATCATCGTGACGGTGAGCACCGCGGCGACCAGCGCGACCAACTTGAGCGCGAACAGCTTGGCCGGCAGCACGTCCAGCGAGAACTCCTGCTGGCGCCTGCGGTCACGGACCTCTTGCAGGACCACGAAGACGATCACGATCAGGCCCAGCAGCAGCGTGATGTTGTGATAGTTGGTGGTCGGGCCGACCTCCGGCAGGAAGCCGTTGCCCATCTTCTGGAGGCCGCCCGGGAACGGGCCGAGGGTCTGCCCCTTGAGCAGGATCTCGGTCAGACCGCGGAAGATCAGCATCCCGGCGAGGGTGACGATGAAGGACGGTATGCCGAGGTAGGCGATCATGAATCCCTGGACCGAGCCCGCCACGGCGCCCACCAGCAGGCACAGCACCAGGGCGACCGGCCACGACACACCGTGCTGCACCGTCAGCACGGCCGCGAACGCGCCCACGAACGCCGTCACCGAGCCGACCGACAGGTCGATGTGGCCCGCGATGATCACCAGCATCATGCCGATCGCGAGGATCAGGATGTAGCTGTTCTGGAGGACCAGGTTGGAGACGTTGTGGGGCAGCAGCAGGCTTCCGTCGGTCCAGACCGCGAAGAGGACGACGATCAGACCGAGCGCGAGGAGCATGCCGTACTGGCGCATGTTCTGGCGCAGGCCGTCGAGCATCACCCGCAGCAGGTTCTCCCCGGTGTCGCCGCTCCCGTCCTTGCCCGGTGGCGCCTCGGCCGGGATGTTGGTCACATCGGTGCTCATCGCGTTACCTCTTTGTCCTTCGTCATCTGACGCATCAGCACTTCCTGAGTGGCCTCGGCTCGCGAGAACTCACCGGTCAGCCGCCCCGCGGCCATGGTGTAGATGCGGTCGCACATACCGAGCAGTTCGGGCAGCTCGGAGGAGATGAAGACGATCGCCTTGCCCTCGGCGGCCAGCTTGTCGATGACCGTGTAGATCTCGAACTTGGCGCCCACGTCGATGCCGCGGGTCGGCTCGTCCAGGATCAGTACGTCCGGACCCGCGAAGATCCACTTGCTGAGGACGACCTTCTGCTGGTTGCCGCCGGACAGCTTGCCCACCGGCTCGAAGACGGTCGGCGCCTTGATGTTCATCGACTTGCGGTAGCGCTCGGCGACCTGGCGCTCCTCGTGCTCGTCGACCAGGCCCCGCTTGGAGACCTTGTCCAGGGCGGCCAGCGAGATGTTGCGGTTGATGGTGTCGATGAGGTTGAGCCCGTAGTGCTTGCGGTCCTCGGTGACGTACGCGATGCCGTGGCCGACCGCCTCCGCGACGGTCCTGGTACGGATCTCCTTGCCGTCCTTGAGGACCGTCCCGCCCGCGTAGCGGCCGTACGACCGACCGAAGACGCTCATCGCGAGCTCGGTGCGGCCGGCGCCCATGAGGCCCGCGATACCGACGATCTCCCCGCGCCGCACCTGGAGCGACACGTCGTCGGCCACCTTGCGCTGCTGGTCGATCGGATGGTGCACGGTCCAGTCGCGGATCTCCAGCGCCGGGGCGGCACCCTCCTCCGGGTGGTGCGGGGTGCGCTCGGGGAAGCGGTGGTCGAGGTCCCGGCCGACCATTCCGCTGATGATCCGGTCCTCGGTCGTCTCCGGCGCCTTCACGTCGAGGGTCTCGATGGACTGGCCGTCGCGGAGGATCGTCACCGAGTCGGCGACCTTGCGGATCTCGTTGAGCTTGTGGGAGATGATGATCGAGGTGATGCCCTGGTTCTTCAACTCCAGTATGAGATCAAGGAGTTTGTCGCTGTCCTCGTCGTTGAGCGCCGCTGTCGGCTCGTCGAGGATGAGCAGCTTCACCTTCTTGGAGAGTGCCTTGGCGATCTCCACGAGCTGCTGCTTGCCCACGCCGATGTCGGCGACGCGGGTCTCGGGGTGGTCGGTCAGACCGACCCGGCGCAGCAACTGCGTGGCGTGCCGCAGGGTCTCGTTCCAGTTGATGAACCCGCCCTTGGCGTGTTCGTTGCCGAGGAAGATGTTCTCCGCGAGGGAGAGGTAGGGCGACAGCGCCAGTTCCTGGTGGATGATGACGATGCCGTGGTGCTCGCTCGCCCGGATGTCCTTGAAGCCGCAGACCTCTCCCTCGAAGAGGATCTCGCCCTCGTAACTGCCGTGGGGGTGGACGCCGGAGAGCACCTTCATCAGGGTGGACTTTCCGGCGCCGTTCTCACCGCAGATGGCGTGGACCTCGCCCTGACGGACGGTCAGAGTGACGTCCGACAGCGCCTTGACGCCGGGAAAGGTCTTGACGATCGAGCGCATTTCCAGGACGGGTCCCGCCATGGTCGTGCCTTCCAATCCGTGAGGTTCGACGCTTACTTGAGCTGGTCCGCCGTGTAGTAGCCACCGTCGACCAGGACGGACTGGTAGTTGGACTTGTCGACGCTCACCGGCTGGAGGAGGTAGGCCGGGACGACCTTCGCGCCGTTGTCGTAGGTCTTGGTGTCGTTGGTCTGCGGCTTCTTGCCCTTGAGGGCGTCGTCGACCATGGTCGAGGCGATCTTGGCCAGCTGACGGGTGTCCTTGTAGACGGTCTGCGTCTGCTCGCCGGCGATGATCGACTTCACCGAGGCCAGCTCGGCGTCCTGACCGGTGAGGACCGGCAGCGGCTTGTTCTTGGAGCCGTAGTCGTCCGACTTCAGCGCCGACAGGATGCCGATGGAGATGCCGTCGTACGGCGAGAGGACCGCGTCGACCTTCTTGCTGGCGTACGACTTGGTGAGGATGTCGTCCATGCGCTTCTGGGCGGTGGCGCCGTCCCAGCGCAGGGTGGTGACCTGGTTGAGCGCGGTCTGGCCGGACTGGACGACGAGCTGCTTCTTGTCGATGTAGGGCTGGAGCACCTTCATCGCGCCGCCGAAGAAGTACTTCGTGTTGTTGTCGTCGTTCGAGCCGGCGAAGAGCTCGATGTTGAACGGGCCCTTCTTGGAGCCGTCCGCGAGACCGAGCTTCTGGAGGATGTAGTTGCCCTGGAGCTCGCCGACCTTCGAGTTGTCGAAGGACGCGTAGTAGTCGACGTTCTTCGAGCCGAGGATCAGACGGTCGTAGGCGATGACCGGGATGTGGGCGTCCGCGGCCTCCTGGAGCACGTTGTCCAGGGACTTGTTGTCGATGGCCGCCACGATCAGCGCCTTGACGTTCTGCGTGATCAGGTTCTCGATCTGCGAGACCTGCTGCTGGGGGTCGTCCTCGCCGTAGACCAGCTTGGTCTTGTAGCCCTTGGACTCCAGGTTCTTGACGACGTTGTTGCCGTCGGCGATCCAGCGCTCGGACGACTTGGTCGGCATCGCGATACCGATCGTCCCGCCCTTGCTGCTGCCCTTGTCCGCGTTGCTGCCGCCGTCGCTGTTCTGGCCGCAGGCGGTCAGGGCGAGGGCGAGGGAGGCGGCTCCGGCTATGGCGGTGAGGGCGGCTCTGCGGTTACGCATGATCATCATCCTTGATGTCTTGGACCGGGCTCGGTCTCGCGGAACTCGGAAGCTCCGGGAGCTTGGAGAGAGGAAGGCCGAGAAGGTGTGTTGGATTGTGCGCGACTGTGTCTGCTTGTGTGAAGGGGGTTTGTGCGAACGTTATGAGGGAGTGTCGAACCGTGAGAGCGGGCCGGGCAGACGGGAGCCGAGCGGCGCCATGTCGTCGCCCGCTCCGTGCCGTGTCAGCAGGTCAAGGGCGAGACGGCCGCGCCGCACCCGCTCCCTGGCCGTGCTCAGCGTCAGGTCCCGCAGATGGTGTCCGTACGGGTAGATCCCAGGGGTCTTGGACAGCCCGAACTTCAGATACAGCGGTGCGCCGCGCCGGATCAGCTCGGCGACCTCGTACATCCGGATGTACCCGCCGAGATCGTCGGGGGCCTCGATGTACATGTCCATGGGGGCGGCGGAGACCCGCCGGATCTCCGTGAGGTGATCGAGCGTCAGATCGCTCGGCACGTTCAGCGAGTCCGCGCCGAGGTTCTCGTACACGGCGTAAGAGGCCGGGTTGACCGGACCGATCAGCGCCGAGACCTTGAGGGTGGTGTCGGCCGGGATGATCCCGGCGACGCGTGCCCGGTGCAGTGTCCACAGCACGCCCTCGTCGGCGACGAGCAGGCACTTGACGCCCAGCTCCGTCGCCCGGACGGCGTCCTCGACACAGCCGGCCACCGCGTCGTGGCCGCGGGCGCGCAGCCCGCCGCCGCGCGAATCGGTGCGCGCCGAGGCGCCGATGTCCCAGATACCGCGCGGCCCGGTGAACAGGCAGAGCTCGATGTCGCGTTCACCGGTGGCCTCGACCATCTCGGTTATCTCGGCGTCGGTGAGCATCCAGACACCGCTGCCCTGGCTGATCCGGTGGATCGGCACGTCGAGCCGCGAGGCCTCCTTGAGGACCACCGCGAGCGCCTCGGGCCCCTCCACGGAGGGAACCTCGGTGCGCCAGCGACCGCCTCCGGGGAAGGTGTGCGGCGAGGCGTCGGCGGGGGAGAGGGCGGGCGCGTCCAGGCCGAGCGCGGCCAGAGCCGGCTCGCCGGGCCGACGGGGCGCCGTGGAAGAGGCGTCGGTCACAAGCTGTCCTTCATTGTTCGATATTTCGGGCATGGTTCGCGAGATCGGGCGCGCGAGGCCTGGTGTACGCCGGTACGGGGCCGTCAGGAAACCCCGTACCGGCGTACGGCTTTGGTGGTCACGGCTTCAGCAGGACCTTGCCGACCTTGGGATCACCGGAACCCACCAGTTCGATGGCCTCCGGGAAAGCGGCGAGCGGCAGTTCGTGCGTCACCAGCGGCGACGGGTCCAGCAGACCCGCGCCGAAGACCCGCACGGCGTGCGCCCAGGCGTCCGGCGGCGCCCCGAACACGGTGTGCACCTCCAGCTGCCGTACGACGAGATCGGTCGGGTCGAGACCCTCGGCACCGGGCGCCGGGATCCCCGTGAGGACCAGGCGCCCACCGCGGCGCAGCAGGGAGGCGGCGGTGCGCGCGGCGGACGAGGACCCGGCGGTCTCGATGACGACGTCGAAGTCGTCGGGGAGCTGCTGGTCCCTGGTACGGAAGTCGGTGGCGCCGAACTCCCGCGACAGCGCCGCCCGGTCCGGGCGGGTGCCCACCACGAGCAGCTCGGCCGGCGAACCGGCCTTCAGGAACTGCACGGCGAACATCCCGAGCGTCCCGGTGCCCACCACGGCCACCCGCTCACCGGGCCGCGCGTTCGCCTTGAGCGCGGCGGCCGCGATGCAGGCGGCCGGTTCCAGCAGGGCGGCGGCCGTCAGATCGGCGTCGTCGGGCAGGACGTGCAGCAGCCGGGCCGGCAGCGTCAGCGTGCTCGCCATGGCGCCGGGAACGGTGAAACCCGTCTCCTCGTACCCGGCCGTGCACAACGTTGTCTCGCCCGCGTGGCAACGGTCGCAGACCTGGCAGTTGCGGAAGCCCTCGCCGACGACCTTGCGGCCGACGAGCGCCGCCGGGACACCGGCGCCGACCTCCTCGACGGTCCCGGACCACTCGTGCCCCGGGGTCAGCGGGTAGCGGACGTACCCCTCGGGCCGGTTGCCCTGGTAGACCTCGCGGTCGCTGCCACAGATGCCGACCGCGTGCACCCGTACGAGCGCCTCGCCCGCCGACGGGCGGACCGGCTCGTGCGGGGCCAGCCGGTGCTCGCCGGGACCCTCGACGACGACCGCGGTGCTCACTGCGCCCCCTTGGGCTTGCGCTGCTCCCAGCCGTCGGCCCACAGGTCGAACCGGGCCTGCTGCTGCGGGAACTCGGCCGCCGCGTCGACGTCCAGCTCGACACCCAGACCGGGCTCGTGGGACAGCTCGAAGTAGCCGTCCACGACCTGCGGGGCGCCCTTCACGATCTTCTTGATCTCCGCGTCCGCGAAGTCGTTGAAGTGCTCCAGGATCTTGAAGTTCGGCGAGGTGAAGCCGACCTGGAGGGAGGCGGCGGTCAGGACCGGCCCGCCGACGTTGTGCGGCGCCACCAGGACGTAGTGCGCCTCGGCGGTGGCGGCGAGCTTGCGGGTCTCCCAGATGCCGCCGATGTGGCCGACGTCGGGCTGGATGATGTCGACCGCCTGGCTCTCGAAGAGCTCGCGGAACTCGATGCGGTCGTGGATCCGTTCGCCCGTGGCGACCGGCATGTCGACCTTGGCGGCCACCTTCTCCAGCGCCTTGAGGTTCTCCGGCGGCACCGGCTCCTCCAGCCATGCGGGCTTGAAGGGCGCGAGCTCGCGGGCGAGGCGGACGGCGGTGGACGGCGAGAAGCGGCCGTGCATCTCCAGCATCAGCTCGGTCTCGGGCCCGATGGCGTCGCGCACCGCCTCGATGAGCGACACCGAGTAGAGCGTGGCCTCGTGGTCGAGCTCGAAGTGCCCGGTGCCGAAGGGGTCGATCTTGAGGGCCTTGTAGCCCCGCGCGACGACCTCCTGAGCGGCCTTGTGGTAGGCCTCCGGGGTGCGTTCGGTGGTGTACCACCCGTTGGCGTAGGCCTTGACCCTGTCGGTGACCTTGCCGCCGAGGAGCTGCCAGACCGGCACCCCGAGCGCCTTGCCCTTGATGTCCCAGCACGCCATCTCGATGACCGCGATGCCGGACATCACGATCTCGCCGGCGCGCCCGTAGTCGCCGTACTTCATCCGGCGGACCAGGTCTTCGACGGCGAACGGGTCGGAGCCGAGAATATGGTTGGCCTGCGCCTCGTGCAGATAACCGATCAGCGCGTCGGTGTGGCCCAGCATGCGGGTCTCGCCGACCCCGGTGATGCCCTCGTCGGTGTGCACCTGGACGTAGGTCAGGTTCCTCCAGGGTGTCCCGACCACGTGTGTGGTGATTCCCGTGATGCGCACGGCAGATGCCCCCTGTGCTTTCGGCTCTGTTCGAAATTTCGTCACACGTTCGAAATGCTGGCGTGACAGTAAGGACGCGGCCCGGGGGGTGTCAATGGGTCGCGCGCATAACGGTTTCGATGCGATGGGCGCAGGATGGCGGGGAATGTTCGGGGGTGCCCGTGTCCGACGGACCGGAATACTTGATTCCGCACAAGATCTTCACAACTGCGACTAGGAACGTTACCGGCGGTGACCCTAGTCTTCCCGCGTCATGGACTATTGCCACGTGTGCCGCAGGCACCTCAACGGCGCCCTCGCCTGTCCCGGGTGCGGCACCCCGGTCGACGAACTCGGAGCGGACGCCGAGGAGACCGGCGTGCGCCCCGAAGCGGGCGTCGACGCCGATGCCGATGCCGACGCGCGCCACGGCGCGGACGACGACGTCGAGTGGCGTTCCCGGCGGGCCGAGCGCCGCCGCGGAGGTCCTGCCCCGGACGCCGGGGCCGGGGGTCCGGGCGACCGGCCGGAGGCTCCGGCCGGCACCAGTCGTCGCGACCGCAAGGCCGCCGCGCATCGCCGCCGGCGCCGCCGCACCCTGTACATAGCGGTTGGTTTCGTCCTCGCGGCCGGCGGTCTGAGTCTGGCCGAACTCGGCGTCGACGCGCCCGGTCTGGGCCCGAGCCCCGCCGCGGCGGAGTCGCCCGACGGCTCGGCCTCGCCGGCGGCGTCCACGCTCTCGAAGAGTTCCCCCTCGGCCTCCGCCACGGCCGGCCGTGCGCCCGGCCCCTCGTCGTCGGTCTCCGCCTCCGCGTCCGCGTCCCGTTCCGCGTCTCCCACGGCGACGAGCGGGAAGACCGGCGGCCCCTCGGCCGCCGGCACTCTCCCGGGCCGGTCCACCTCGGACCCGGTGACCGCCTCTTCGACGCCCCGAACCTCGGCCCCCGCCACCACGTCCCCGACGACGTCGGCCCCCGCGCCGGCACCCTCCTCCTCGGGCAAGTGCAACCGCTTCCTGTGGTGGTGCACGTAGGCGTGTCGCCCGTCGCGGGGTGACCCCTTCTCCGACGCATCCCGGGCGAATCCGCCGGCCGGGGACCGACGGACACTGACCGATTCCGGGGAGGCTCCCAGGTCCTCGGTGGGCCTCGACGGGTTCCGGGGAGGCTCCCAGGTCCTCGGTGGGCCTCGACGGGTTCCGGAGGACGCTGGAATTCTCGTCGGACGCCGACCGGGTCCGGGGCGACCCCGGAAGCTCGCGACGGACGCCGACCGGGCCCGGCGGAGGCCCTCGAGTCCTCAGGCGCCGACGGCGCCTGAATCCCCGCCCAGCATGCGGCGCAGCAGGTCGCGCAGGGCCAGCCGCTCCTCGTCCGAGAGCTCCGCCAACGGCTCGCGGGCGAAGTCGAGCGAGTCGCGCAGCCCCCCGGCGATCCTGCGGCCCTCGGCCGTGGCCGCCGCCAGTTTCACCCGGCGGTCCGCCGGGTCGGGGCGCCGCTCGACCAGCCCCCGCGTCTCCAGCCGGTCCACGATCCCCGTCACGTTCGACGGCTCGCACTTCAGCTGCTGCGCCAGACGGCGCATCGGCAGCGGCTCGAGCGAGAGCAGGCTCAGCAGCCGCGCCTGGGCGCCGGTGAGGGCGTGTTCGGCGGCCGCGTCCTCGTACTCCTCGTGATAGCGCGCCACGACCGTGCCGATCAGCTCGACGACCTCCATGGTCAAGGGGTCGATCCGTGGTCTCTTGTGGGTGGCCATGCCCCTGATCCTAGCGTGTTACTTGACATCATTAAATATTTAGGAGCATGGTTGTTTGAGGTACTGAAGTATTAGAACCGCTCGCAGGCCACCGTGAAAGGCGCACCCTCATGTCCGAGACCCCCACGCTTCCCTCCACCGGCCGTGAATGGCACCTGGTCAGCCGCCCGGTCGGCTGGCCCCAGCCCGCCGACTTCGCCCTGGTCGAGGCCGAGGTCCGGCAGCCGGGTCCCGGCGAGGTCCTGGTACGGAACTCCTACGTCTCCGTCGACCCGTACATGCGCGGCCGCATGAGCGCCGCCAAGTCCTACGTCGCCCCCTTCGAGCTCGGCGAGACCATGCAGGGCGGCGCGGTCGGCGAGGTCATCGCCTCGAACGCCGAGGGCATCGAGGCCGGCGACCACGTGCTGCACTTCCTCGGCTGGCGCGAGTACGCCGTCGTGGACGCCAAGCAGGCCGTCAAGGTGGACCCCGAGGCCGCGCCGCTGTCGACGTACCTCGGCGTCCTCGGCATGACGGGCCTCACCGCGTACGCCGGGCTCCTGCGCACCGCCTCCTTCAAGGAGGGCGACTCCGTCTTCGTGTCCGGCGCCGCCGGTGCCGTCGGCAGCCAGGTCGGCCAGATCGCCCGGCTCAAGGGCGCCTCGCGCGTCATCGGCTCCGCCGGGTCCGACGAGAAGGTCAAGCTGCTCGTCGAGGAGTACGGCTTCGACGCGGCCTTCAACTACAAGAGCGGCCCGGTCTCCCAGCAGCTGCGCGAGGCCGCGCCGGACGGCGTCGACGTCTACTTCGACAACGTGGGCGGCGACCACCTGGAGGCGGCGATCGGCTCCCTGAACCGGGACGGCCGCATCGCCGTCTGCGGCATGATCTCCGTCTACAACAGCACGGAGCCCGCCCCCGGCCCCCGGAACCTGGCCCGGCTGATCCAGACCCGCGGCCGCATCCAGGGCTTCCTCGTGGGCGACCACTACGACCTCCAGCCCGAGTTCGTCCAGGAGGTCGGCGGCTGGATCCGCTCCGGTGAGCTGAAGTACGCCGAGACGATTCTCGAGGGCATCGAGAACAACGCCGAGGCGTTCTTCGGCGTCCTGCGCGGAGACAACATCGGAAAGATGATCGTCAAGCTCTGACCGGGGCGACCGGGGTGACCGGGGCGACGCCCGCCGGTGACATGCCACCGTCGCACACCGCGGAGGCCGCATCCCCGACGCCGGGGAGGCGGCCTCCGTCTCCTGCCTCGTGGTCCGGCGCGGCGCCCCGATAGGGTCTCCCCATGCGTGATCTCGGGGTGGGCTTCGGCTATTTGCTGACCGGCCAGCGGTGGGTGGTCCGGCACGGGAAGAGTTTCGGGTTCGGACTGCTGCCCGGGCTCATCACGCTCGTGCTCTACGCGGCGGCGCTCGTCGCCCTCGGCGTGTACGGGGAGGGCTTCGTCACCTGGGCGACGCCGTTCGCGGACGACTGGACCAGCCCCTGGGCCGGCCTCTTCCGCGGCTTCCTCACCGCCGTCCTGTTCGCCCTCGCGCTCCTCCTCGCCGTCCTCACCTTCACCGCGGTCACCCTGCTCCTGGGCCAGCCCTTCTACGAGAGCCTCTCGGAGAAGGTCGACCGGGACGTCTCCCCGGACGGCACGGCCCCCGAGTCGGGGCGGCCGCTCTGGCGCGAGCTGTGGATCTCCGCCCGTGACAGCCTCCGTGTCCTCGTACGGGCCCTCGTGTGGGGAGTCCTCCTCTTCGCGCTCGGCTTCGTCCCGTTCGTAGGCCAGACCGTCGTCCCGGTGCTCGGCTTCGTCGTCACGGGCTTCTTCCTCACCGAGGAACTCGTCGCCGTCGCCCTCCAGCGCCGCGACGTCGACCTCAGGGAGCGCCTCGCGCTGCTGCGCTCCCGCAAGTCGCTGGTCTGGGGCTTCGGCACCCCGCTGGGCCTCGCCTTCCTCGTCCCGTTCGTCGCGGTGTTCCTGATGCCCGGAGCTGTCGCGGGCGCCACCTTGATGGCCCGTGACCTGCTCGGCGAGGAGATCCGCGAGGGCGAAGCCGACGAGGAGGACTCCGAGGCGGCCTCCGAGCCGGCCTCGGCGGCGGCGCCCGAGGAGCAGAGCACCACCTCGTGACGGGTGCTCAGTCCTCGCCCAGCAGGGTGAGGAAGTCGCGGAACGCGGCCGGCATGTCCACCGATTCCGGGTCCAGCAGCCACTGGTACTGAAGGCCGTCCATCACGGCGACGAGCAGGGGGGCGGCGCGCTCCGGGGTGAGGCCGCTCGGCAGCCGTTCCCCGTACTCGGCCCGCAGGACCACGGCCATGTTCGCGCGCACCGCGGTGTAGCGCCGGGTGAAGAACTCGCGGGCCGGGTGCCCCTCCGTGACGCTCTCGCCGAGCAGGGCCGAGAACGTCTGGATGATCCCGGGCCGCATCGCGTTGTACTCGACCAGCGAGACCAGCAGATCGGCCCGCCACTCGGTGCCCGGAAGGGCGTCCCACTGGTCCCGCTCCCTGAGCACGGCGACGAGCACGGCCTCCTTGGTGGGGAAATGGTGCAGCAGGCCCTGCTGGGTGAGGCCGACGCGCTCGGCGACCGCGGCGAGGCTCGCGCCCCGGTAACCGCGCTCGGCGATCACCTCCAGCGCCGCGCGCACGATCTCGGCGCGCCGCTCCTCGCTCCGGGACCTGGTCGTCATGGCGTCACCGTACGGCATCCGATCATTCCAATTGTAACGGCAGAATAACGAAACCTACCGCTCTACAGGCGACCGATGCACGATGTGGGGGACCGACGGCTTTCAACGAGGAGGTGCCGCCATGGCGGAGACTGCGGTGGAGACGGCGAAGGACCACGAGGACGCCGAGACGGCCCGCGAAGCCGTCGTCGAGGCGGCCCTCGCCCGGCTCGGCCTGGACGCGAAGGCCCGGCTGCTGTCCGGACGGAACATGTGGACGCTGCCAGCGCTCCCCGAGATCGGGCTGAGGTCCCTGGTCATGTCCGACGGCCCCATCGGCGTCCGGGGTGTCCACTGGAGCGCCGACGACCCCTCCGTCGCCCTGCCCTCGCCCACGGCGCTCGCCGCCGCCTGGGACCCGGAACTGGCCCGCCGCGCCGGCGTGCTCCTCGCCCAGGAGGCCCGCCGCAAGGGCGTCCACGTCCTGCTCGCCCCCACCGTCAACCTCCACCGCTCACCGCTCGGCGGCCGGCACTTCGAGGCCTACAGCGAGGACCCGCTCCTGACCGGCGCGATCGGCAGCGGCTATGTCCGGGGCGTGCAGTCCGGCGGGGTCGGCACCACCGTCAAGCACTTCGTCGCCAACGACGCCGAGACCGACCGCTTCACGGTGAACAACCTCGTCTCCGAACGCGCCCTGCGCGAGCTGTACCTGGCTCCCTTCGAGGCCGTCGTCGAGAACGCCCACCCGTGGGGCATCATGACCGCCTACAACTCGGTCAACGGCACGACGATGAGCGAGCACCGCCACCTCGTGAACGAGGTCCTGCGCGGTGAATGGGGCTTCGACGGCTTCAACGTCTCCGACTGGATGGCCGCCCGCTCCACCACGGCCGCGATAGAGGGCGGCCTCGACGTCGCCATGCCCGGCCCCCGGACCGTCTACGGCGAACCGCTCGCCGCCGCCGTGCGCGCCGGCGAGGTCGCGGAGGCCACCGTCGACGCGGCCGTCCGCAACGTGCTGCGGCTCGCCGCCCGCGTCGGCGTCCTGGAGGGCGCGGAACCCGTCGTGACCGAGCCGCCGGAGACCGTGGACGGACCGGCGCTGGCCCGCGAGATCGCCCGCCGGGGCTTCGTCCTCGTCCGCAACGAAGGTGCCCTGCCGCTCCCCGAAGGGCACCGGGTCGCCCTCATCGGCGCCGCCGCCCGCGACGCCCGCGTCCTCGGCGGCGGCTCCGCCACCGTCTTCCCGGCCCGGATCGTCCCGCCCCTGGACGGCCTCGCCGCCGCCCTGCCCGAGGGGAGCCTGACGTACGCCGTCGGCGCCGACCCGACCGTGGAACTCCCCATCGCCGGGAAGGGCTTCGAGCTGCGAGCCATCTGCCGCGACGCCTCCGGCGAGGTCATCGCCACGGCCTCCGCCCCGAACGGCCAGATCCAGTGGATGGGCGACGACCTGCCGGACGGGGTCACCTACGACAATCTCCACAGCGTCGAACTCACCGGCACCTTCACCCCGCGTGAGAGCGGCCCGCACACCTTCGGCGTCAAGGGCCTCGGCGCGTTCACCCTCACCGTCGACGGGACGACGTACTTCGACGACGTCCAGGGCGCCGACAAGGACGACCCCTTCGTGACGTTCTTCGGCGCCCCCGTCCCCCGCGGTCAGGCCGAACTCGCCGCGGGCGAAACGGTGGAGGTCTCCCTCACCCACGTCGTCGCGTTCCCCGAGGACGTTCCGATGAGGGTCGTCGGCTTCTCGCTCGCCCACCAGGAGCCCGTACGGGACGCGGACGAACTGATCGCCGAGGCGGTCGCGGCGGCCCGCGCCGCCGACACCGTCGTCGTCGTGGTCGCCACCACCGACCGTGTCGAGTCCGAGGGCTTCGACCGGGCGGACCTGAGGCTCCCCGGCCGCCAGGACGAGCTGGTGCACGCCGTCGCCGCCGCCAACCCGAACACCGTCGTGGTCGTCAACTCCGGCTCCCCGGTGGAACTCCCGTGGCGTGACGAGGTCGCCGCCGTGCTCCTCAGCTGGTTCCCGGGGCAGGAGGGCGGGGCCGCCCTCGCCGACGTCCTCACCGGCGCCCACGAGCCGGGCGGCCGCCTCCCCACCACCTGGGGCTCCCTCGCCGACGCCCCGGTCACCCGGGTGCGCCCCGACGGCGGCGAACTCCCGTACGCCGAGGACGTCTTCATCGGCTACCGCGCCTGGGAGAAGGAGGGCAGGACCCCCTCGTACGCTTTCGGGCACGGCCTCGGCTACACCGACTGGACGTACGAGTCCGTCGAGGCCGAGGGCACGACCGTCACCGTCCGTGTCCGCAACTCGGGTCGACGTGCCGGTCGTGAGGTCGTCCAGGTCTACCTCGCCCCCGCGGAACCCGGCACCGAGCGGCCCGTCCGGGCACTCGCCGGATTCGCCGGGGTCGAGGCCGGATCCGGCGAGAGCGTCGAGGCCGTCGTGGAACTTCCGCGCCGCGCCTTCGAGGTCTGGGACACCGCCACGAGCACCTGGGCGTTTGTGAAGGGTTCGTACGAGATTCAGGTAGGCCGTTCCCTTTCGGACCTCCGTCTGAGCACGATCATCGAGGCGTGAACAACGCGCCCGCCTACGGCCGGCCCCGGCCCGGAACCTGACATCCGGACCGGGGCTCGCCGTTACTGCACGGCCGCGAAGGACACGCGCCCGCGGAACGCGGCCCGGGACTCCCTAGGACCGCACGGAGAACCCGTACACCGTCTCCGACCTGTACACCTCGCCCGGCCGCAGCTGTGTGCTCGGGAACTCCGGCCGGTTCGGGGAGTCGGGGAAATGCTGGGTCTCCAGCGCGATGCCGTCGTTGGGGGAGAAGGGGTCGCCCAGGTGGTCGGCGGTGTAGAGCTGGAGGCCGGGTTCGGTGGTCGCGACGGTCAGCACGCGCCCGGACGACGGGTCGTACAGCTCGGCGACCTCCACGGGAGCGGCGGTGGCCCCCTTGTCGAGCACGTAGTTGTGGTCATAGCCCGCGCCGGTCTTGCGGGACTCGCGGAAGTCGAAGCGGGTGCCCTCGACCGGGTCGAGCTCCCCGGTCGGGACGAGTTGCTCGTCCACCCGCGTCAGCCGTGACGCGTCGAGCCGGAGCTCGTGCCCGACCGCGCTGCCGGAGCCGCCGAGGTTCCAGTACGTGTGGTTCGTCAGGTTCACCACGGTCGGCGCGTCGGTGACCGCCTCGTAGGCGATCCGCAGCGCGCCCCGCTCGTCGAGCGTGTACGTCGTCGAGACCTCCAGACGCCCCGGGAAGCCCTCCTCGCCGTCCGGGCTGACCCGGGAGAGCCGCACCCCGTGATCGAGCGGCTCCGCGTCCCACACGCGCTTGTCGAAACCGTCGTCGCCGCCGTGCAGCGAGTTGGGCCCGTTGTTCGGCTCCAGGGGATACGTCACCCCGTCCAGCGTGAAGCGCGCACCCCCGATCCGGTTCGCGTACCGTCCGACCAGCGCGCCGAGGTACGGCTCGGGATGGGCCGTGTACCCCTCCAGGGCGGGGAAGCCCAGGGTCACGTCCACGGCCCGCCCGTCCCGGTCCGGCACCTCGGCCGACTGCACGATCCCGCCGTAGGTGAGCACCCGCACCCGGACCCCGGCGCGCTCCAGGGTCCAGCGGTGGACCCTGGTGCCGTCGGAAAGTGTGCCGAAAAGTTCACTCATGAGAGAAACCCTAGGTCACGGGTTCGCGTGCCGTGACCGTTCGGTAGGCGATCTCCGCGAGTCGCGCCTGTCCGTCCCTGCTCGGGTGGAACCAGTCCCAGTGGCTCAACTGGTCCGTGCCGAAGCGGTAGCCGAAGACCGCGTTGCCGTCGAAGCGGCAGCGCCGGTCCTTGGCGCACACCTCGCGCAGCACCTCGTTGTACTCCTTCACCCGGTCCCACACCTGCCCGCGCCGCAGGGTCGCCGCCGAGCCGAGCGAGTCCGGGTCGCCGAGCATCGAGGGGCAGATGCCCAGCTTCCACACCTGCTTGCCCAGCGGATTGCCGCGCCCCTCGGACCACAGCCGCTTCAGATCCGGCACGCTCGACACGTACACCTGGGTCTTGGGCAGCGTGCGGCGCAGCGTGTTCATCGCGTCCTGGAACTCGGTGCGGAAGCCGGCGACGGGCGTCATCGCCGAGGCGGAGGAGCGGCAGGCGTCGTTGGCGCCCGCCATCACCGTGACCAGCTCGGGCCCGCGGGCCGCCGCCTGTTCCATCTGGCCGGCAAGGTCGGCCATCCGTGCGCCGGTCACCGCGTAGTTCCAGCTGCGCTCGGCCGCGCCGGTGGGACCGAGCAGCCGTACGGCGAGGCTGTCGACCCGCGGATCGCTGCCGGTCGCCCACGACACCTCGGGGCAGTCCGACAGCACGCTGCACGCGTCGAAACCGCGCGTGATCGAGTCGCCGACCGCGGCCATGGAGTCCGGGCTGCGGTCCCAGACCGGCGTGGGCCTCGCCGACGGCCGGAGTCCCGCGGTCCCGCCCGGCGCCGAGGAGTTGCCGGCGGCGTCGCAGGCGGCGGTGCCCAGGAGAGCCGCCGCCGATGCGACGGCGAAGGCGGCCCGCCAACGGTGGCTGCGATTCCGCATCCCCTGGTCTCCTCGTTCGTTGTACAGGGTTGGTCGGCACCCGCTCCGCGCGGTCGGTCGCACCACGTCGTACACGGTCGGTCGCGCCGCGTTCCCATGGTGCGGCCGTCTTCACCCGGGAGGCGGACCCGGACCCCGGCAGCGGAGTCCGGACACGTCCCGCCGGGTGAAACCTCGGAGGTTCACGGCGCTTGGACCGACGGTACGTCACACTCCTTGCGCCGCCGCAAGGTAGCCTCGCCACGTGGCCGCCCTGCCACCGCCGTTCCGCTAAGTTACAAGATGTCTCGCTCTGTCCGGAGGCCCCAGTGACGACACGTGGAGTTCTCTACGTGCACTCCGCGCCCCGCGCGTTGTGTCCGCATGTCGAGTGGGCGGTCGCGGGGGTGCTCGGCACGCGCGTCAACCTCGACTGGATCCGGCAGCCCGCCGCGCCGGGCACCTGGAGATCCGAGTTCTCCTGGAAGGGCGAGGCCGGCACCGCCTCCAAGCTCGCCTCCGCGCTGCGCGGCTGGCACCTGCTGCGCTTCGAGGTCACCGCCGAACCCTGTCCCACCGCCGAGGGCGAGCGCTACAGCTGCACCCCCGAGCTCGGCATCTTCCACGCGGTCACCGGCATCCACGGCGACATCCTCATCCCCGAGGACCGTCTGCGCGCCGCGCTGCTGCGCTCCCAGCGGGGCGAGAGCGACCTGGAGGCCGACCTCGCCAAGCTCCTCGGCAAGCCCTGGGACGACGAACTCGAGCCCTTCCGCTACGCGGGCGAGGGCGCCCCGGTCCGCTGGCTGCACCAGGTGGTGTGACCCGGGCCGGGTGACGCCCCGTCGGCGTCACCGGGACCGCTGCCGAAGAACGTACGACTGTGGCCCGTACCCCTGATCCCAGGGGTACGGGCCACAGTCGTACGGAACGGAGGACCGGCGTCAGACGGAACGGAACGCCAGCACCACGTTGTGCCCGCCGAAGCCGAACGAGTCGTTCAGGGCGGCGATACGGCCCTCGACGGGCAGCTTGCGCGCCTCGCCGCGGACGATGTCGGCGGCGGCCTCGGCCTCGGGGTCGAGGTTCTCCACGTTGATGGTCGGCGGCGCGAGACGGTGGTACAGCGCGAGCACGGCCGCGACCGACTCGACACCGCCGGCGCCACCGAGGAGGTGACCGGTCATCGACTTGGTGGCGGAGACCGCGAAGTGGTCGGCCTCGTCGCCGAACACCTTGCGCAGCGCCTTCAGTTCGGCCACGTCACCGGCCGGGGTCGAGGTGGCGTGCGCGTTCACGTGCACGATCTCGGCCGGGTCCAGGTCGGTGTTGTCGAGCAGGTTCTGAAGGGCCTGCGAGATACCGCGGCCCTCGGGCTCCGGCTGCACGATGTCGTGCGCGTCGGCCGAGATGCCCTGGCCCACCGCCTCGGCGTACACCCGGGCGCCGCGCTTGGCGGCGTGCTCGGCGGACTCCAGGACGACGACGCCGGCACCCTCGCCGAGGACGAAGCCGTCACGGGCGACGTCGTAGGGGCGCGAGGCACCCGTCGGGTCGTCGTTGTTCTTGGACATCGCCATCATGTTGCCGAACGCGGCGATGGGAAGCGGGTGGATGGCCGCCTCGGTGCCGCCGGCGACGACGACGTCGGCGCGGCCCGTGCGGATCATCTCGATGGCGTAGCCGATGGCCTCGGCGCCGGAGGCGCAGGCGGAGACCGGGGTGTGCACACCGGCGCGGGCGCCCACGGCGAGACCCACGTTGGCGGACGGGCCGTTCGGCATCAGCATCGGAACGGTGTGCGGGGAGACGCGGCGTACGCCCTTCTCCTTCAGCACGTCGTACTGGTCGAGCAGAGTCGTCACACCACCGATGCCGGAGGCGATGACCGTGCCCAGCCGCTCGGGCTCGATGCTCGGGTCCTCGCCCGCCTTGTCGGTGAAACCGGCGTCGGCCCAGGCTTCCTTGGCCGCGATCAGCGCGAACTGCGCCGAGCGGTCCAGCCGGCGGGCCTGCGGGCGGGGAATGACCTCGCCCGGCTCGACGGCGATCTGTGCCGCGATACGGACGGCCTGGTCGGCGGCCCACTCCTGCTCGAGGGGGCGGACGCCGGAACGTCCGGCGATCAGGCCCTCCCAGGTAGAGGCTGCGTCGCCACCCAGCGGTGTGGTTGCGCCGATACCGGTGACGACCACGGTGCGATTGGTCGGGCTCACGGGAATTCTTTCTCCAACGGATACGAGGATTCAGCGGCGCCACCGCCGGGTGGCGGGGCATCAGCCCGGGCGAACCAGGGCACACGGCCCCGGTGAACCCGGACGGTCGGCCCAGGTGATCGGAAGATCAGGCCTGGTTCTTGAGGATGTAGGCGGTCGCGTCGCCGACGGTCTTGAGGTTCTTGACGTCGTCGTCCGGGATCTTGACGTCGAAGCGCTCTTCGGCGGCGACGACGACCTCGACCATGGACAGCGAGTCGACGTCCAGGTCGTCGGTGAAGGACTTGTCCAGCTGGACGTCCTCGGTGGGGATCCCGGCGATCTCGTTGACGATCTCGGCGAGACCTTCGACGATCTCTTCCTGAGTGGCGGCCATGTCAGGCGCTCCTTCGGTGTGTTTACAGAGGGTGGCGATATTCCGTACGGACCGGATGATCCGGCACGGAGTGCCTAGGGGAGGGTAACGACCGTCGCGGCGTACACGAGACCCGCCCCGAAGCCGATGACGAGCGCGGTGTCGCCGCTCTTCGCCGCACCGGTCGCCAGAAGCCGCTCCATTGCGAGCGGGATCGAGGCGGCCGAGGTGTTGCCGGTGGTACGCACGTCACGCGCGACCGTGACGTGTCCCGGCAGTTTCAGCGTCTTCACCATCGAGTCGATGATCCGCTCGTTGGCCTGGTGGGGAATGAAGACATCCAGGTCGTCCGAGCTGATCCCGGCCGCGTCCAGCGCCTGCTGTGCGACCTTCGCCATCTCGAACACGGCCCAGCGGAACACCGCCTGGCCCTCCTGCGTGATGGCAGGGAACTTGATCTCGCCCTTGGAGTCGAGCGGAAGCCGGGAGACGTCGCCGCTCCGGAACTGGTCCCACGGCACGGTCTGCTTGATCGTGCCGGACTTGTCGCCCTCACTGCCCCACACGGTGGGGCCGATGTGCGGCTCGTCGGAGGGACCCACGACGATCGCGCCCGCGCCGTCGCCGAACAGGAAGGCCGTCGCGCGGTCCTCCAGGTCGGTGAGGTCGGACAGCCGCTCCACGCCGATGACGAGGACGTACTCGGCCGAACCCTCGACGATCATGCCCTTGGCGAGGGTCAGGCCGTAGCCGAAGCCCGCGCAGCCGGCCGAGATGTCGAAGGCCGCGGCCTTGTTCGTGCCGAGCTTGTCGGCGATCTCGGTGGCGATGGCCGGGGTCTGGCTGAAGTGCGACACGGTGGCGACCACCACGGCGCCGATCTGCTCGGCGGTGATCCCGGCGTCGGCGATGGCCTTGCCGGACGCCTCGATCGACATCGCGGCGACGGTCTCCTCGTCGGAGGCCCAGTGCCGGGTCTCGATGCCGGAGCGCGAACGGATCCACTCGTCGGACGAGTCGATCGTCTCCAGGATCACCTCGTTCGGCACCACCCGGACCGGACGGTAGCCGCCGACGCCGAGGATGCGCGCGAACGGAGCGCCCTTGGGTGCCTTGATCTTCGACATGCTCTCGGGCTCCTCAGGCGGCGCCGTGCTCGGCGATGAGCTCGCGAGCCGCGTCCAGGTCGTCGGGGGTCTTCAGGGCCAGCGTCGGGACGCCGGGCAGCGCGCGCTTGGCCAGACCGGTCAGCGTGCCGCCGGGGCACACCTCGATCAGCGCGGTCGCGCCGAGCTCCCGGAAGGTCTCCATGCACAGGTCCCAGCGGACCGGGTTGGCGACCTGGCCGACCAGGCGCGAGACGACCTCGGCACCCGAGGACACGGCCAGGCCGTCCCGGTTCGAGACGTACGTGACCCGGGGGTCGGCCGGAGCCAGTTCCTCGGCGGCCTTCGCCAGCGCCTCGACCGCGGGGGCCATGTGGACGGTGTGGAACGCGCCCGCCACCTTCAGGGCCACGACACGCCGGACACCCTCGGGCTTGTCCGCCTCCAGCGCGGCCAGCTGCTCCAGCGTGCCCGCGGCGACGATCTGGCCGGCGCCGTTCACGTTCGCCGGAGTCAGACCCAGCTTCTCCAGGTGCGCGACCGTCGTGTCGTGGTCCCCGCCGAGCAGCGCCGACATACCGGTCTGCGTGACGGCGGCGGCGTCGGCCATCGCCAGGCCGCGCTTGCGGACGAGGGCGAGGGCGGTGGTGTCGTCGAGCACTCCCGCGAACGCGGCGGCGGTGATCTCGCCGACGCTGTGGCCGGCGACGGCACCGGGGGTGACGTCACCGAGCGCGGCGGCGGACAGAAGACCGGCGGCGACCAGGAGCGGCTGTGCGACAGCCGTGTCACGGATCGCGTCCGCGTCGGCCTGCGTGCCGTAGTGGGCAAGGTCCAGCCCGATGGCGTCCGACCACGCGGCGAGGCGTTCGGCGGCACCGGGGAGGTCGAGCCAAGGAGTCAGGAAGCCGGGCGTCTGAGCGCCCTGGCCGGGAGCGACGAGTACGAGCACTCTCACACTCTCTCTTGTGGACGGCCACGGCCGCCCGTGGGGACAGGGACGAAGAACACGAGGGGGAATTGTAGGTCCCCGACAAAAGCCTACGTTTGTGGATCTCCATCGGCCAGACGCCCCAGGATCAGCGCGATCCGCAGCGTGAACGCCGACCGAACATCCGAGGGCGACCAGCCGGTGACGTCAGTCACACGTCGGAGCCGGTAGCGCACGGTGTTGGGATGGACGAACAGCATCCGGGCCGCGCCTTCGAGGCTGCTCGCCTGCTCCAGATAGACGCTGAGCGTCTCCAGGAGCGCCGAGCCCGCCTCCTCCAGCGGTCTGTAGATCTCCTCCACCAACTGCTCACGGGCGGACGGGTCTCCGGCGATCGCGCGCTCCGGCAGCAGATCGTCCGCCAGAACCGGACGTGGGGCGTCCTGCCAGGCGAAACACGCCTTGAGTCCGGCCGCCGCGGCCTGCGCGGACCGGGTCGCGGCCAGCAGATCGGGCACGATCGGCCCGGCGACGACCGATCCGGCGGCGAACGGGCCGATCAGCGACTTGGCGACGGCGAGCGGGTTGTCGCTGCCGCCCGCGATGACGACCAGCCGGTCCCCGAGCACTCCCGTCAGCACCTGGAGCTTGGCGTGCCGGGCCGCACGCCGGATCGCCTCGACCGTCAGCTCGCTGTCACCGTCGGGTGCCGTGCCCAGCACCACGCAGACATGTTCGGGCGAGCTCCAGCCGAGCGCGGCGGCCCGGGAGACGGCGCCCTCGTCGGCCTCGCCGGAGAGCACGGCGTTCACGACGAGCGATTCGAGCCGGGCGTCCCAGGCGCCGCGTGCCTCCGCCGCCTGCGCGTACACCTGGGCGGTGGCGAAGGCGATCTCGCGGGCGTAGACCAGCAGCGCCTCGCGCAGCACGGACTCGTCGCCGGGTGCCGCCACCTCGTCGATGGCCGATTCCATGACCTCGATTGTCGTCCGCACCATCTCCACCGTCTGGCGCAGCGTGATGGCCCTGGTCAGCTCGCGTGGCGCGGTGCCGAAGACGTCGGTGGAGATGGCCTGCGGCGCGTCCGGGTGACGGAACCACTCCGTGAAGGCCGCGATACCGGCCTGCGCCACCAGCCCGATCCACGACCGGTTCTCCGGTGGCATGGCCCGGTACCACGGCAGCGTCTCGTCCATCCGCGTGATGGCCTGGGCGGCGAGAGTACCGGCCGACTTCTCCAGCCGCTTGAGGGTCGCGGTGTGTGAGTGGACGTCGTGCGCTGGGCGCTCGGTCTTGCTGGCTTCGGGTTCGGGCACGGAACAAGACTGCCTTATCGGGACGGAGCTGTGCGGCGGCGGGTCGCAAGTAGGCGGGGGCGGTCGCCGGGCCCGGGGCCTGTCGTTCGGATCACGCGGCGGGACGCGGGGCTCGGCCCGGCCGGCAAGGCGACGCGCCTCCATGCCGCCCGATCCGAACGGCAGGCCCTACCGTGGTGGGGTGAAGGACGTCCGCCGCGCCGACGAGCGCTACCGCGGAGGGGACCCGGCGGCCGGGATCTCCTCGCTCCACGCCTTTTCCTTCGGCCCCCACTACGACCCCGACAACCTCCGCTTCGGCGCGGTGATCGCCTGCAACGAGGAGCGGCTCGCCCCCGGCGCGGGCTTCGACGAGCACCCGCACAGCCACACCGAGATCATCACCTGGGTGGTGAAGGGCGAGCTGACCCATCGCGACTCGGCGGGGAACGAGTCGGTGCTGCGCCACGGCGACGTCCAGCGGCTGAGCTCCGCGGGCGGCGTCCGCCACGTCGAGCGCAACGACGGCGAACTGCCGCTGGTCTTCGTCCAGATGTGGCTGGCCCCGATGGAACCGGGCGGCGACCCCGTGTACGAGACCGTCCGCGGCATCGCCGACTCCACCCCGTACGCCGTTCCCGAGGCGGGGTCCATGCTCCATGTGCGCCGGCTGACGGCGGGCGAGCGCACGGCCGTCCCCGACGCGCCCTACGTCTACGTCCATGTAGTGCGCGGCGAGGTCCGGCTGGACGGCGTCGAACTGGGGGAGGGGGACGCGGCCCGCCTCACGGACGCGAAGGACCTGGAACTGGTCGCGGGGGCCCCGGCGGAGCTGCTGGTGTGGGAGATGGCGGTCGGCTGATCCCGGGGTGCCGGCGGGTGACTTCCGCCGGCCCTTCGCCGACCCCGACGACATCGCGGCCGTCGCGGCCGCGGCCCTGCGCGGGCCGGCCGGACGCGGCGGCCTTCCCGGCCTGTGCCGAGGCCGCCGTCGGCCCGGGTCAGGAGGCGAGTTCGGCCAGCACCGCGTCCGTGAACGGCGGCCACGCCTCGACGGCCCAGGGGCCGAAGTTCCGGTCGGTCAGCGCGACGCAGGCGGCGCCCACGGCCGGGTCGACCCACAGGAACGTACCGGCCTGCCCGAAGTGGCCGAAGGTGCGCGGCGAGGACGAACCGCCCGTCCAGTGGGGTGACTTGGAGTCGCGGATCTCGAAGCCGAGCCCCCAGTCGTTGGGGTTCTGGTGGCCGTACCCGGGCAGGACGCCCTTGGTGCCGGGGTACTGGACGGTCATCGCCTCCGTGACCGTACGCGGGTCGAGCAGCCGGGGCGCCTGGAGCTCGGCGGCGAAGCGGACGAGGTCGTCCACGGTCGAGACGCCGTCCTTCGCGGGCGAACCGTCCATCGTCGTCGCGCTCATGCCGAGCGGTTCGAGGACCGCCTGGCGCAGATACTCGGCGAAGGACATGTCCGCCGCCTTGGCGATGTGGTCCCCGAGCACCTCGAAGCCGGAGTTGGAGTACAACCGCCGCTGACCGGGCGCGAACATCGCCCGGTGCTCGTCGAAGGCCAGACCCGAGGTGTGCGCGAGCAGATGCCGGACCGTCGAACCGGAGGGTCCGGCGGGTTCGTCGAGCTCGATCGCCCCCTCCTCGTACGCGACGAGCGCGGCGTACGCGGCCAGCGGCTTGGTGACGGAGGCCAGCGCGAACCGGTGCCCGCCGGGACCGTGCGATCCGGCCACGGTGCCGTCCGCCCGGACGACCGCGGCGGCGGCGGTGGGAACGGGCCAGTTCGAGATCAACGCCAGACTCTGCAAGGACATACCCCGACCCTAAGCGGCTCAGAGGGCCAGGCGCATGGAGGGGTCTGGCCGGAAGGCGCCCGTCCAGGCGGCGCGCCGGCACGGCGTGCGGGAGCCGCGTCCGGCAGGGAAACCGTCGCCTCCCGGCCATGTCCTGGTGTTTTCGGCCGGTTCGGCTTGCCTGGAGTGCGCTCCAAGGTTTTAGCGTGGGGGCATGACGGTGATGGAGACCACAGCCGAGGCCACCGGGACCGACACCTGCGTCGCGCCTCCCGAGCGGGAGTCGCGACGTCCGGACGGCCGGGACAACTACACGATCAGCGAAGTCGTCGCCTTCACCGGCCTCAGCGCGCACACGCTGCGCTGGTACGAGCGCATCGGGCTCATGCCGCACATCGACCGCTCGCACACCGGTCAGCGCCGCTACAGCAACCGCGACCTGGACTGGCTGGGCCTCGTCGGCAAACTCCGGCTCACCGGGATGCCGGTCGCCGACATGGTCCGCTACGCGGAGATGGTGCGCGCGGGCGACCACACGTACATGGACCGCTACGAACTCCTGGAGGCGACCCGCCGGGACGTCCGGGCCCGGATCGCGGAGCTCCAGGACACCCTGGCCGTGCTGGACCGGAAGATCGGCTTCTACGGCGACGCGAGCCGCGCCCTCGCCTCCGAGCGGTCCTGACGGCGGAGGGACCGGCCCGTCCCCGGCCCGTACCCAGGTATGGCCCGTCCCCGTCCCGTACCCGGGCCCGGCCGGCACCGGGGGAGTGCCGGCCCGCTACAGCTGGGCGAGCAGTTCCGCCTTCTTGACCGAGAACTCCTCGTCCGTGACCAGCCCGGCCTCGTGCAGTTCCCCGAGATGCCGGATCCGTTCGGCGATGTCGGCCGGGTCGCGGTGCGGCGCGGGGGCCGAGACCGCGGGCGCGGGACTCGCGGAGCGGGTGGCGGCGAGCACGGCCGCCGCGAACGGCAGCGACTCGTGGACGGGCCCGTACCCGAGCCCGAAGACGACCGCCGCCGGGTCCTGGTCCGCCTGCGCGGGATGCGCCTGCGCGGGCGCCCGCCGCAGCAGCCGCAGATGGCCCTCGAACACCTCGGGGGAGCGCCACTCGACCCCGCACAGCGCGGAGACGGGGAAGGTCTGGTCGCCGGCCTTCCACTTCGCCGAGGACGCGCCCGTCCAGAACCACCGGAAGGACACGGTCCCGCCGTCGAAGGACGCCTTCCCGTCGTAGGCCTTGAAGGTCAGCGGACCCTCGGGCGGCTTCACGAGAAAGCGCTCGGCGGGCTCGTCGTCCGTGGTGAGCTGCCCGCGCAGCTCGTCCGCGTAGTACTCCGCGAGCGTCTCGCGGTCGGCCGGCAGCACCAGCCGGTACGGGTCGCACCCGTCCTTGAGCTGTCCCGCGGCCGCTTCCATCAGCGGATCGGCGCCGGGCCTCGGCACCACACGCAGAACGACCGTGCCTCGCTTCCCCGGCGTCAGCGTCACTGCCGCGATCGCCTTCAGGGGGATACGGCGTTCACCGAGCGCCTGAAAGAGCTTCGGTGTGCGGATCCCCCGTTCGAAGCGGATGAGCACGGAGTCGGACTCGAACTCCCAGGCGGCATGAAATCCGGCCAGTACGTCACCCATGCGGGCCATCGTATGCGGCACGCAAGCCTCCGTCGCCTCTCTGGGCGGACCGCAGTTTTTCGTCCTCTACGCGCGTCAGGCCGACGCACCGGCGGACAAACCCGTCCGGCAGGCGTCATCATCGTGCGCGCAGCTGACAGCGCGGTACGCGCCGATCCCGATCTCCGCGAAGTTGCGGAGACTCTCCGTGCCCGGCTCGAAGTAGCCGGCGTGACCCTTCGCCCCCTCGGCGGACAGCAGGCGTGCCCCGAACCCCTTGGACACCGGATCCGCGCCGTGCCCGAGGCCCCCGACCTCCAGGTGCGGCACGTCCTGGATCCAGTCGTCCGCGTCGCGCATCGCCCAGACCCTGGCGGTCGTGTGCAGGTTCGCCGCCTTCGCCGCCCGCATGCCGGGGCTGCCCGCCACGGCTATGTCGGAGACCCGGGAGGGCAGTGAGGAGGCGGCCACCCCGCACAGGACCGAGCCGTAGCTGTGGCAGTACAGCGCCACCTCCGAGCCGCCCGGCAGCGCCCGCAGCAGCGCGTTCAGGCGCACAGCGCCCTCCTCGGCCCGCATGGCGGTGGCCGAGTCGATGCCGAGCCCGCTGGGCGCCGTGTAGTCGGCCCACGCGATCACGGCCGTACGCGTGCCGGGGTCCGCCGAGCGCTCCGCCTTGTACAGCGAACCCGCCATGCCGACGGGCGCCGAGTACTGCTTGTACGTCTTCTGGAAGGTGAGCAGGTCGGTGTCGACACCGGGGACCACGACCGAGACACGACGGGCGGTGTCGAGGTCGCCGAAGACCTCGGCGACCCGGCCCGAGCTGTTGGGGTCGAAGGCGAGGATCTTGCGGCCCTTGTGCAGCAGCGCCTCGTAGCGGTGCATCCGGCGGCCCGCGTCGTACTGGCCGACCGAGGAGAGCCGGTTGTCGTGCATGCGCTCGCGCTCGACCGTGCGCTCGTGCTTCAGCGCGAGACGGTTCGCCGTGTAGCGCAGGGTCACCGGCGCCCCGTTCATGTTGCCGACCGCGAGCGGATAACGGTGGGCGAGCCGCGAACGCTGCTGCGCGTCGAGGGTGGTGAAGAACTGGGCCAGCAGACCGGGATCGGAGTCCGGGTCGGGCAGCTTGTGTCCGGCGACGCTGCCGTGCTCCCACGCGGAGCGGGACGTCTGGAGCGCGGAGGCTGCCCGGTGGCTGTGGAGCGCGGTCCAGCCACTGGTGGCCAGCATCACGAAAACCACGGCCAGCGCGAGCAGTGCGCGCCAGACGTTGAGTTGGGGGGTGGAGTCGAAGGAAGTCACTGAGAGGACACCCTAGGAGAAGTGGGCAGCCTCCCGTTAAACGAGTGACTGGGATCACGTTTCTGATGGGGCGATTGGGGCAAACCGGGTTCAGTTTGAGTTAAATAGTGACACTGTGTACGGACTGTTCCGTCAGATGTGTGCGATATGTGACGCTCCGTATGGGGGTGTTGCGATTCCCCGGGGCCGGTCGCGGAACAGCTCGCGCGGGCGCCGCCTCGGAGCCGTCGGCCGCCACCGGCCGCTCTTGGTCGTCACCGGGCCGCCGTCGGCCGCTCTTGGTCGTCACCGGGCCGCCATCGGCCGTCATCGCGGCAAGGTGCCCCACTTCTCCGCCAACGCGGGCCCCACGTGGTCGAGATAGGTCGCGGTCAGCTCGCGGATCGCCTCGACGCTGGTGTCCTCGCCCGCACCCCACAGCCGGCCCGTGACCCGCATCACCCCGCCGAACACGGCCACCGCGATGCGCGGGCGCGGGTCCGTGTCCACGTCGAGGCCCTCGCGTTCGGCGATGAGCCGTGCGATCTCCTCCTCGATCTCCTCCGAGCGGCGCAGATGCACGGCGAGCAGTGCGGGAGTCGACTCGATCAACTGATAGGTCCGCATGTGCAGTTCGATCGGCACCACCTCCTCGATCGCCTCGCCGATGGTGTCCCAGCTCTCCAGGACCGCGCGGCGCAGCGCCTCCAACGGGGCCTCGTGGGCCGGTCGTTCGCGCACCGCGGCGATGAAATGCGACTCGGCGAGCCGCTGGAGGAACAGGGCGGCGTCCTCCTTGCCGGCGAAGTAACGGAAGAAGGTGCGCTGCGAGACGTCGACCGTCTCGGCGATCTCGTCGACGGTGGTCCGCTCGTAGCCCTGCGAGGTGAACAGTTCGAGGGCGGCCCGTAGCAGCGCGTCCCGGGTGCGCTGCTTCTTGCGCTCCCGCAGCCCGGGGCGCGGCGCCACGGGCTCCGCGGGCACGGGCGTCCCGGCCGCCGGGTCCGCGGGTACGGGCGTTCCGGCCACGGGCTCCGCGAGCGCGGGTGTTCCGGTCACCGGGTCCGCAGGTACGGGCGTCCCGGTCGCCGGGTTCGTAGGCGCGGGTGTTCCGGCCACCGGGTCCGTGGGCGCGGGTGTCCCGGCCGCCCGCTCCGCGAGTGCGGGCGTTCCGGTCGCCGCAGATGCCGTGCCTGCCGCCGTCGACGCCGTCCCGGACGCCGATTCCGCCGTTCCGGCCGTGTCTGCCCCGTTCGCCGTCTCCGTCATGGTGTCGCGATCTCTCCCAACCGAACTGTTCACCCAGTTCAGCCTAGCTGTGAGCGACGTGACAGTTACCGACTTGTGAATCGGTTTGTCAATTGTCAGCGGCTGTCACTAGCCTCGAAAAATGACTAGTCAGACCACCATCGACAAGACGGACCCGGAGGACGAGACTCCGGTCTCCGCCTTGGACCAGGCCCCGTCCAAGGGCCTGCGCGGCCATCCGTGGTTCACCCTCATCACCGTGGCCGTCGGGGTCATGATGGTGGCCCTGGACGGCACCATCGTGGCCATCGCCAACCCGGCCATCGCCAAGGACCTCGGCGCGACCTTCGCCGACGTCCAGTGGATCACCAACGCCTACTTCCTCGCCCTCGCGGTCTCCCTCATCACCGCGGGCAAGCTCGGCGACCGCTTCGGCCACCGGCAGACCTTCCTGATCGGCGTGACCGGCTTCGCCGCCGCGTCCGGCGCGATCGGCCTGTCGCACAGCATCGCCCTGGTGGTCACCTTCCGTGTCTTCCAGGGACTCTTCGGCGCGCTGCTCATGCCGGCGGCGCTCGGCCTGCTCCGCGCGACCTTCCCGGCCGAGAAGCTGAACATGGCGATCGGCATCTGGGGCATGGTCATCGGCGCATCCACCGCGGGCGGCCCGATCCTCGGTGGTCTGCTCGTCCAGCACGTCAGCTGGCAGTCGGTGTTCTTCATCAACGTGCCGGTCGGTCTGATAGCCCTCACGCTGGGCCTGCTGATCCTCCTGGACCACCGCGCCGAGAACGCCCCGCGCTCCTTCGACCTCCTCGGCATCGTGCTGCTGTCCGGAGCGATGTTCTGCCTGGTGTGGGCCCTGATCAAGGCCCCGGCCTGGGGCTGGGGCGACGGCATGACCTGGCTCTTCCTCGGCCTGTCGGTCCTGGGCTTCGCTCTGTTCTCCTTCTGGGAGACCCGGGTGAGGGAACCGCTGATCCCGCCCGGCCTCTTCCGCTCCGTCCCGCTCTCGGCGGGTGTGGTGCTGATGGTGCTCATGGCCATCGCCTTCATGGGCGGCCTGTTCTTCGTGACGTTCTACCTCCAGAACGTGCACGGCATGAGCCCGGTCGACGCGGGTCTCCATCTGCTCCCGCTCACCGGAATGATGATCGTCGGCTCCCCGCTCGCGGGTCTGGCCATCACCAAGCTCGGCCCGCGCATCCCGCTCGCCAGCGGCATGGCGGCCACCGCGATCGCCATGTACGGCATGTCGACGCTGAAGGCCGACACCTCCAGCGGCCTGATGTCGATCTGGTTCGCCCTCCTCGGCTTCGGCCTCGCGCCGGTCATGGTCGGCGCCACCGAGGTCATCGTCGGCAACGCCCCGATGGAGCTCTCCGGTGTCGCCGGCGGTCTCCAGCAGGCCGCCATGCAGATCGGCGGCAGCCTCGGCACGGCCGTCCTCGGTGCCGTGATGGCTTCCAAGGTCGACAGCGACCTCCCGGGCAACTGGGCCGCCGCGAAGCTGCCGCCGCTCACTCCGGCCCAGCTCGCCCAGGCCTCCGAGGCTGTCCGGGTCGGTGCCGCGCCGGTCACCAAGGAGACCCCGGCCGCGATCGCCGCGCAGATCACCGGTGTCGCCCACGAGACCTTCATCGCCGGGATGAGCCTCGCCTGTCTCGTCGCCTCGGGTGTCGCGGTCGTGGCCGTCTTCGTCGCGCTGCTCACCAAGCGGGGCGAGAACGCGGAGGCCGGCGCGGGCGTCGGTCACATCTGACGGACTCGCCCGCAGACCCGCCCGCGACCTGGCGGGTCTGCGGGCGTGAAACGGGGGTACCCGGTCAACGACCCGAACCGACCGCGAGGTCACGGGAGTTCAGGAGTTGATGATGGCGGGCTTCGGAAACGGAACGCGCAGGTACCCCCGGTCACGTGGCCGTACAGGTGCACGGACCGGGCCGGACAGCGCGACTCTGGGCATTATCGGCACCGTGTGCGCGGTGGCCGGCTTCTTCACGCTGGGCATCGTCCTCGGACCGGCCGCGATGGTCTGCGGATGGCTCGCGATGGGCCGCCGCTGGACCGGATCGGGACCGGTGCCGGCGCTGATAGCCCTGGTACTGGGAGCGATCGACACACTCCTGGCGATCATCTGGCTGGGCGGCGGCGCGGGCAACGGCCTGTTCTGACACGGGCCATGAGGCCGACACCGTGGGCCCGTGCTCCGCTCCGAGCGGCGCACGGGCCCACGGCCGTCAGGTGGGGGAGTGTTCCTCCGAGCCCGCCGACAGCGGATGCGGCAGGATTCCCGGGCCGCACGCGAGGGCGGCGACATCGGCCCGCAGGGCTCGCACCTCCGCCGTGAGTGCCTCGATCGCCGCGGTCCGGCGCCACTCCTCGACGTCGTCCTTCTCGAACCGCGAGATGAACCAGGCGGCGATGTTGGCGGTGACCACACCGAGCAGGGCGATCCCGGAGAGCATCAGGCCGACCGCGAGGACGCGGCCCATCCCCGTCGTCGGGGCGTGGTCGCCGTACCCCACGGTCGTCATCGTCGTGAACGACCACCACACCGCGTCACCCAGCGTCTTGATGTTCCCGTTCGGCGAGTCCCGCTCCACCGACAGCACGGCGAGCGAACCGAACATCAGCAGACCGACGACCGCGCCCCCGACGTACGTCGTCAGCCGGATCTGCGAGGCCATCCGGGCGCGCCGCCCCACCAGCAGCAGCGTGGCGACGAGCCGCAGCAGCCGCAGCGGCTGGAGGACCGGCAGGATCACGGCGCACAGGTCCGGCCAGTGGTCGCGAACGAAGGACCGCCGCTCCCGGGCGAGGGCGAGCCGGACCAGATAGTCCGTGGCGAACGCCCCCCACACGACCCACTCCACCAGCGTGCAGGTCAGCGTCACCGGACGGCCGGCGTCGCCGTCCACGATCGGCACGGCGTACCCGAGGGCGAACGCCACCGCGAGGACGAGCAGGGGCCGCTGCGTACGCAGCTCCCAACGGGCCTGCGCCGATTCTTCGCTCATGCCCGCATCGTAGAAAGAAAACGGACGAGGGGCGGCGGGCCCACAGCCCGCCGCCCCTCGTCCGTACCGTCCGCGGCTACGCGTCGCCGCCCGCCGCGCCCGGGTCCGCCGCCCGCACGTCGAGCAGCTGATAGCGGTCGACCGCCTGCTTCAGCACCGACCGGTCCACCTTGCCCTCACGGGCCAGCTCGGTCAGTACGGCGACCACGATCGACTGCGCGTCGATGTGGAAGAAACGCCGGGCCGCGCCGCGCGTGTCCGCGAAGCCGAAGCCGTCCGCGCCGAGGGACTGGTACGTGCCGGGCACCCACCGGGCGATCTGGTCGGGCACCGACCGCATCCAGTCGGACACGGCCACGAACGGGCCCCGGGCGGAGGACAGCTTCCGCGTCACGTACGGGACACGCTGCTCCTCCTCGGGGTGCAGCAGGTTGTGCCGCTCCACGTCGACGGCCTCGCGCCGCAGCTCGTTCCAGGAGGTCGCCGACCAGACGTCGGCCCTGACGTTCCACTCCTCGGCGAGGATCCGCTGCGCCTCCAGCGCCCACGTGACGCCGATACCGGAGGCCATGATCTGCGCGGGGATGCTGCCCGAGGTGCCCTCGCTGAAGCGGTAGAGGCCCTTCAGGATGCCCTCGGCGTCCACGTTCTCCGGCTCGGCCGGGTGCCGGAGCGGCTCGTTGTAGAGGGTGAGGTAGTAGAAGACGTCCTCGCCGTGCGGGTGCTCCTCGGACGAGCCGTACATGCGGCGCAGCCCGTCCTGGACGATGTGCGCGATCTCGAAGCCGAACGCCGGGTCGTAGGCGACACAGCCCGGGTTCGTGGAGGCGAGCAGCTGCGAATGGCCGTCCGCGTGCTGGAGGCCCTCACCGGTCAGCGTCGTCCGCCCGGCGGTCGCGCCCAGGACGAAGCCGCGCGCCAGCTGGTCGGCCATCTGCCAGAACTGGTCACCCGTTCGCTGGAAACCGAACATCGAGTAGAAGACGTAGACCGGGATGAGAGGCTCGCCGTGGGTGGCGTAGGCCGAACCTGCGGCGATCAGCGAGGCCGTGCACCCCGCCTCCGAGATGCCGTCGTGCAGCATCTGGCCGGTCGGTGACTCCTTGTAGGCGAGCAGCAGTTCGCGGTCCACCGACTCGTACTGCTGGCCGAGCGGGTTGTAGATCTTCGCGCTCGGGAAGAACGAGTCCATGCCGAACGTGCGGTACTCGTCGGGTGCGATCAGTACGAACCGCTTGCCGATCTCCTTGTCCCGCATGAGGTCCTTGAGCAGCCGTACGAACGCCATGGTCGTGGCGATGGACTGCTGACCCGAACCCTTCTTCACACTCGCGTACGTCTTGTCCTCGGGCAGGGCCAGTGGCTTCGACCGCACGACACGCGTCGGGACGTACCCGCCGAGCCCCTTGCGACGGTCGTGCATGTACTGGATCTCCTCCGAGTCGCGGCCCGGGTGGTAGTACGGCGGCGCGCCGTCCTCCAGCTCCCGGTCGGAGATCGGCAGGTGCAGCCGGTCGCGGAAGCCCTTGAGGTCGGGAGCCGTCAGCTTCTTCATCTGGTGCGTGGCGTTGCGGCCCTCGAAGTTGGGGCCGAGCGTCCAGCCCTTGACCGTCTGCGCCAGGATCACCGTCGGCTGGCCCGCGTGCGCCTTGGCCGCCGAGAACGCCGCGAAGATCTTCTTGTGGTCGTGGCCGCCGCGCCCGAGGTGCAGGATCTGGTCGTCGGTCATGCCCTCGATCATCGCGCGCAGCCGATGGTCGTCCCCGAAGAAGTGGTCGCGGATGTACGCACCCGTCTCCGTGGCGTACGTCTGGAACTGGCCGTCCGGCGTGGTGTTCAGCCGGTTGACCAGCACCCCGTCCCGGTCCTGCGCGAGCAGCGGGTCCCAGGTGCGGTCCCAGACCAGCTTGATGACGTTCCAGCCGGCGCCCCGGAACTGCGACTCCAGCTCCTGGATGATCTTGCCGTTGCCGCGCACCGGACCGTCGAGGCGCTGGAGGTTGCAGTTCACGACGAAGGTCAGGTTGTCCAGGCCCTCGCGCGCGGCGATCGACAGCTGGCCGAGCGACTCGGGCTCGTCCATCTCACCGTCGCCGAGGAACGCCCATACGTGGGACTTGGAGGTGTCCGCGATACCGCGCGCCTCCATGTAGCGGTTCATCCGCGCCTGGAAGATCGCGCCGAGCGGGCCGAGGCCCATCGAGACGGTCGGGAACTCCCAGAAGTCCGGCATGAGCCGCGGGTGCGGGTACGAGGACAGGCCGTAGGGCGCCTTCGACTTCTCCTGGCGGAACGCGTCGAGCTGCTGCTCGGAGAGCCGGTCGAGGAGGAACGCGCGGGCGTAGATGCCCGGCGAGGCGTGCCCCTGGAAGAAGATCTGGTCGCCGCCGTCGCCCTCGTCCTTGCCGCGGAAGAAGTGGTTGAAGCCGACGTCGTAGAGCGAAGCCGAAGAGGCGAAGGTCGCGATGTGGCCGCCAACGCCGATGCCGGGGCGCTGTGCCCTGGAGACCATCACGGCGGCGTTCCAGCGGGTCGCGTTGAGGACCCTGCGCTCGATCTCCTCGTTGCCGGGGAAGAACGGCTCGTCCCTGGTCGCGATCGTGTTGACGTAGTCCGTGCTGCGCATCTCGGGCACGGCCACACGCTTCTCGCGCGCCCGCTCGATCAGCCGCAGCATCAGATAGCGGGCCCGCTCGCGGCCGCGCTCGTCGACGGCGGCGTCGAGGGAGTCGAGCCACTCCTGAGTCTCCTCAGGATCGAAGTCCGGGACCTGGCTGGGAAGGCCGCCAATGATGATCGGGTTGCGATCGGATCCGGAAGCCACGCTGTTCCTTCGCTGTCGGAGGGCTGTCTTCGGTGGGTTTGCCCTGCGTCTGCACCGATCCCCATCGTGTACCCCGCGAACGTGTACGTCATCTCTAATGTGGGGTGACGGAGGCACCCGAGTGGACCGCCGGGACGGTCTCGACCAAAACGTAACGATACGCTCAGGGCGTGACGCGTTCCGCAAGGTCGTTCGGCTTTCGCACGCCCCAAGGGTTCCGAAGTGGATAAATGGGGCAGAAGTGTGTGGTGCCCGTCACGTGGCGTCATGATGGCCCGCCGGGAGTTGCGTCGGCACTGCCAGGATCGTCACCGTTTCGGCGGTCTCGACGGCCGGGTACTTGCGCGATCCGCTCCGCCCGTGTGGACTACGGCCAACGCTTCGCGTACGCGCGTGGCTGACATCCCCCCGCTCTGGACGAGCAGAGGGAGACCCCAATTCCGAAACATGATCAGGAGGCAAGCCGTGAGCGCGACCGCGGACCACGCGGAGGAGCGGACCAACCCGGCCGCCAGGCTGGGGTTCGAGCCCGGACAGGTGGTCCAGGAGATCGGCTTCGACGACGACGTTGACCACGAGCTCCGTGAAGGCATCGAATCGCTGATCGGCCAGGATCTGGTCGACGAGGACTACGACGACGTCGCCGATGTGGTGCTGTTGTGGTTCCGGGACGAGGACGGCGATCTCACGGACGCACTGGTGGACGTCATCGGTTTCCTCGAGGACGGCGGCATGATTTGGCTGCTGACCCCGAAGACCGGCAGGGACGGCTACGTCGAGCCCAGCGACATCAGTGATGCCGCACAGACCGCCGGCCTCTCCCAGACGAAGAGCATCTCCGTCGGCAAGGAATGGTCCGGCACCCGCCTGGCCACCCCCAAGTCGAAGCGCTGAGCTGCAGCCCCGTCTGCAAGCAGAGCATCCGTGAGGCCCCCGCCGAGCCACCTCGGCGGGGGCCTCACGCATGTCCCGACCCGCCCGACCGGACTCCCCCTGCCCGGACCCGACCGGGGACCCACCAGATCGGACCCAGCCGGCGCCACCAGGCACAGCACAGCCCCCGCGCCCGTCCCGAGCCCCACGGCGAGGCGCTCTTCCGCGCCCGTCGACCACCCCGGCGGGGGCCTCGGGCACGCACCCGGGCGACCCGGAGGGGGTCGAGCCGCCGCCCGCGGCCGATCACTGCGTACGCTGGTCGTCACCCGAACAGACCCTTGGAAGGGAAGCGAGTGACTATGGCCGTCGAGGTCGGCACCAAGGCCCCGGACTTCGAGCTGAAGGACAACCACGGCGCCACCGTGAAGCTGTCCGACTTCCGTGGCGAGAAGAACGTCGTACTGCTCTTCTATCCCTTCGCCTTCACCGGCGTGTGCACCGGCGAGCTGTGCTCGCTGCGCGACAACCTGCCGCAGTTCACCGACCGCGACACCCAGCTCCTCGCGGTCTCCAACGACTCCATCCACACCCTGCGCGTCTTCGCCGAGCAGGAGGGCCTGGAGTACCCGCTGCTCTCCGACTTCTGGCCGCACGGCAACACTTCCCGCGCGTACGGCGTCTTCGACGAGGACAAGGGCTGCGCCGTGCGCGGCACGTTCATCATCGACAAGGAGGGCGTCGTCCGCTGGACCGTCGTCAACGCGCTGCCGGACGCGCGTGACCTGAACGAGTACGTCAAGGCGCTCGACACCCTGTGATTCTTCGGTTCCAAGCCCTGCGAGGCACGGGAACCCGTCACTAGGATCGAACCGTTGATCCGATACCAACGCACCTACGGGGCTCCCGGCCCCTGAACACCATTGGGAGGACTCGTGGGAGTCAGCCTCAGCAAGGGCGGCAACGTATCGCTGTCGAAGGAGGCCCCGGGACTGACCGCGGTCATCGTCGGCCTCGGATGGGACGCCCGTACCACCACCGGCGTGGACTTCGACCTCGACGCCAGTGCCATCCTCACGAACGCGGACGGCAAGGTCAGCAGCGACCAGAACTTCGTGTTCTTCAACAACCTGAAGAGCCCGGACGGCTCGGTGGAGCACACCGGTGACAACACCACCGGCGAGGGTGAGGGCGACGACGAGCAGATCAAGGTCAACCTCGCCACCGTTCCGGCCGACATCCAGCGGATCGTGTTCCCGGTCTCGATCTACGACGCCGAGAACCGCCAGCAGTCCTTCGGCCAGGTCCGCAACGCGTACATCCGCGTGGTGAACCAGGCCGGCGAGGCGGAGATCGCGCGCTACGACCTCTCCGAGGACGCCTCGACGGAGACCGCGATGGTCTTCGGCGAGCTCTACCGCAACGGCGCCGAGTGGAAGTTCCGCGCCATCGGCCAGGGTTACGCCTCGGGCCTGCGCGGCATCGCGCAGGACTTCGGCGTCAACGTCTGAGCCTGCCCTCGGGCATCCCGGTCCGGTGCCGCACCGCTCGGTGCGGCACCGGACCGGCCGTACCAATTGAAGATCGAACCTCGGGGAGGACCAGCATCATGGGCGTCACGCTCGCCAAGGGGGGCAATGTCTCCCTCTCGAAGGCCGCACCGAATCTCACAAACGTGTTGATCGGGCTCGGCTGGGACGCGCGCTCCACCACCGGAGCCGACTTCGACCTCGACGCCAGCGCCCTGCTGTGCAGCGGTGGCCGGGTGCTCGGGGACGAGTGGTTCATCTTCTACAACCAGCTCAAGAGCCCGGACGGCTCCGTGGAGCACACCGGCGACAATCTCACGGGTGAGGGCGAGGGCGACGACGAGTCGATCCTGATCGACCTCGGCAAGGTCCCCGCCGTCGTCGACAAGATCGTCTTCCCGGTCTCCATCCATGACGCGGAAAACCGCGGCCAGGCCTTCGGCCAGGTCAGCAACGCGTTCATCCGTGTCGTCAACCAGGCCGACGGCCAGGAACTCGCCCGCTACGACCTGTCCGAGGACGCCTCCACCGAAACGGCGATGATCTTCGGCGAGGTCTACCGCTACAACAGCGAGTGGAAGTTCAGGGCGGTCGGTCAGGGGTACGCGTCGGGGCTGCGGGGTATCGCACTCGACTTCGGGGTCAATGTTTCCTAGACCCACCTGTATCAGCCGAAGGCGGCCCCTTAGACTTCGTGGTCAACAGTAGGTAAAGCCGAGTACGGCGCGGGGGTTGCGCACCCCCGGGCCACCGCTTGGGGGTGCCCCCACCACACGATGATTGGGTAGCCAGTGCTTCTGAAAACCTTCGGCTGGTCGTTCGCGATCACCGCGCTCGGTCTGGCCGCGGCGGCCGTCTACGGGGGGTGGACCGCCTTCGGGATCGTGGCGATCCTGGCCGTCCTGGAGATCTCGCTGTCCTTCGACAACGCGGTGGTCAACGCCGGAATCCTGAAGAAGATGAGTGTCTTCTGGCAGAAGATCTTCCTCACGGTCGGCGTGCTGATCGCCGTCTTCGGCATGCGTCTGGTCTTCCCTGTCGTGATCGTCGCCATCAGCGCCAAGATCGGCCCGATCGACGCGGTCGATCTCGCGCTGAACGACAAGGACAAGTACCAGCAGCTGGTCACCGACGCTCACCCGTCGATCGCCGCCTTCGGTGGCATGTTCCTGCTCATGATCTTCCTCGACTTCATCTTCGAGGACCGGGACATCCAGTGGCTGCGCTGGATCGAGCGGCCGCTGGCCAAGCTCGGCAAGGTCGACATGCTGTCCGTCTGCGTCGCCCTGATCGTCCTGCTGATCACCTCCATGACCTTCGCCGTCCACGCCCACCAGCACGGCGGCGGCCATGTCGACAAGGCGCAGACGGTGCTGGTGTCCGGCATCGCCGGTCTGATCACGTACATGATCGTCGGCGGACTCTCCGGCTACTTCGAGGACAGGCTCGAGGACGATGAGGAGCGGGAGCACGAGGCGGAGGAGGAGGCCGAGCGCACCGGCAAGAAGAAGCCCGCCGTCGTCCTCGCCGGCCAGGCCGCGTTCTTCATGTTCCTCTACCTCGAGGTCCTGGACGCGTCCTTCTCCTTCGACGGTGTCATCGGCGCCTTCGCCATCACCAACGACATCGTGCTGATGGCGCTCGGCCTGGGCATCGGCGCCATGTACGTCCGTTCGCTCACCGTCTACCTGGTCCGCCAGGGCACCCTCGACGACTACGTCTACCTGGAGCACGGCGCCCACTACGCGATCGGCGCCCTGGCCGTGATCCTCATGGTCACCATCCAGTACCAGATCAACGAGGTCATCACCGGACTCGTCGGCGTCGTCCTGATCGGCCTGTCCTTCTGGTCCTCCGTGCGCCGCAACAAGGCGCTCGCCGACGCCGAGGGAAAAGGCCTGACCTCGGACGAGAAGGCTGAGGTCTCGTCCGGGGTGTGACACCCCCCTGGCTGAGGAACGCTCTGAGCGGGGCGGCCGTCGAGGACGAGTCCTCGCGGCCGCCCCGCCGCATACCGACGGACGTGGGGGCCGAATGGGCATCTGGCAGGACCTTTGGCGCGGCCGCTCGGCGGATTTCGACTCCGGCAGCGCGGCGTCCAACTCCATCGAAATGACCAAGCGCAACCACACGGTCTCGCTCACCAAACAGGGTGCGGCCAGCGGCAACCTCCGCATCAACCTGTCCTGGCGGATGCGCACCTCCGACATCGGCGGGCCGCAGCGCGAGAGCCTGCTGCGCCACCCGTTCCGTACCTTCAAGCCGGAAGTGGTCCAGGCGCACACCCAGAGCATGGTCAACGTCGACCTCGACCTCGGCGTCATGTACGAGCTGACGGACGGCACCAAGGGCGTCGTCCAGCCCCTCGGCAGCTTCTTCGGCGAACTCAACGCCCCGCCGTTCGTCAAGCTCAGCGGCGACGACCGATTCGGCTCAGGATCCGGCGAGACGGCCTACGTCAACCTCGACCACCGCGACGACATCAAACGCCTGCTGGTCTTCGTCTACATCTACGACCAGACCCCGGCGTTCGACCGTACGCACGCCGTCATCACGCTCTATCCGAGCAACGGCCCGCGCATCGAGATCGGCCTGGAGGAACGCCATCCGCAGGCCCGTTCCTGTGCCGTCGTCATGATCGAGTGCAACAAGGGCGAGGTGACCGTGCGCCGCGAGGTCAGGTTCGTGTACGGCTTCCAGGCCGAACTCGACCGGCTCTACGGCTGGGGGCTCCAGTGGGGCCGCGGATACAAGTCGAAGGCCGACCGTTAGCGGCCGGCCGGGCTCAGCGGCCGATGAACTGCGGTCCCTGCGGCGGCAGCCGGAAATCCGGGTCAGGCGCCGGGCCCACCGCCTGCGGGAAGCCGTACGCGGGCTGCGTGGCCGGCGCGCTCTGCGGCTGCGGGTAGCCGTAGGCGGAAGGATCCGTCTGCCGGGCCACCGGCTGCGGGTAGCCGTACGCGGGGCCGGTCGCGGCCGCGGCGGGCCCCGGGTAGCCGTAGGCGGGCTGCTGCGGGACGGGGGCGGGCTGCTGGGCGACCGGGGCCGAATGCTCCGGCGGCAGCGGCAGCGACGTCTCGGGGGCCGTGGCGGGCGAGGCCCAGGCGGCCGTCTCCGGCGCTGCCGAGGCCGCGGCCTCGGACTCGTCCACGGAGATCCCGAAGTCGGTCGCGAGCCCCACCAGACCGTTGGAGTAGCCCTCGCCGAGCGCCCGGAACTTCCAGCCGTCGCCGCGCCGGTACAGCTCGCCGCAGATCAGCGCGGTCTCCGCGCCGGTCTCCGGCTTGATGTCGAAGTACGCCAGAGGTTCACCGTCCGCGACGCCCGCGTCGTACAGCAGAATGCGCAGATCCTGTACGCGGTCGAAGGTGACGTCGTCGGCCGATGCGACCAGGAGAATCTGTCCGACGCCGGGCTCGACACCCGTCAGATCTGTCTGGATCGTGTCGGTGAGGCCCTCGGCGCCGCGCTTCTTGCCGAGCCGCCACACCTTGCCCGACGGATGGCGGGGCTGGTTGTAGAAGACGAAGTCCTCGTCGGATCGCACACGACCGTCGGGGCCGAGGAGCAGCGCGGAGGCATCGACATCGGGGACGTCCTGACCGGGCGTCCAGCGCAGGACGGCGCGAACCGCTGCGGCGTCCAGCGGGACGTTCGACCCTTTCAGCATCGCGTGCGTCATGCGGTCATACTGCCCTGTCGGTCCTGGTCACGACAATGTGGGGTCGTTCCGGAACCGGCTGATGATGGACATGGCGGAGTTACCTGAACTTCACGCCCGGTGGGAATCTCTGACATGGATCCGTACGTACTATTACCGGCCACATCACATTCGGCCACCTAGCCGCCGCGGGGGAGTCCCATGCGTCATTTCGGTCACGTCACCCCGGAGGAGCGGCAGCGCCTCTTCCACCGGGAGCCCGGCGTCTTCACGTCCGACTCTCCGGCCAGGGTCCTCGCCGCAGCCCTCGGGGCGACGCTGTACAGCCCGGCGACCCGGCCGACCCTGGCCGACGACATCGTCAAGCAGACCACACGCGGTGTGGTCTCGATGGTGCTGTGCCTGGAGGACTCCATCGAAGACGCCGAGGTCGTGGGCGCCGAGGAGAACCTGGTCCGCCAGTTCAACGAGCTCGCCGACCGTCAGGACGCCGGTGAACCGCCCCTGCTGTTCGTACGGGTTCGCTTCCCCGAGCAGATCCCCGACCTCGTACGGCGCCTTGGCCCCGCCGTCCGGCTGCTGTCCGGATTCGTCATGCCGAAGTTCACCGAGGAACGGGGCACCCCCTTCCTGGAGGCCCTCACCACCGCCGAGGCGGAGAGCGGCAGGCGGCTCTTCGCCATGCCCGTCCTGGAGTCGCCCGAACTGCTCTACCGCGAGTCGCGGGTGGAGACCCTGGAGGGCATCTCCCGCGCCGTCGACAAGTACCGCGACCGGGTGCTCGCGCTGCGCCTCGGCGTGACCGACTTCTGCTCCTCCTACGGGCTGCGCCGCGCCCCCGACATGACCGCCTACGACGTCCAGGTGGTCGCCTCCGTGATCGCCGACGTCGTGAACATGCTGGGGCGGGCCGACGGCTCCGGCTTCACCGTCACCGGGCCCGTCTGGGAGTACTTCCGCGTCCAGGAACGCATGTTCAAGCCGCAGCTGCGCCGCAGCCCCTTCCTGGAGGGAGAGGCGGAGGAACTGCGCGAGAGGCTGCTCGAGCACGCCATGGACGGGCTGCTGCGCGAGATCGCCCTCGACCAGGCCAACGGCCTCATGGGCAAGACCTGCATCCACCCCTCGCACGTGACGCCCGTCCACGCGCTGTCCGTGGTCAGCCACGAGGAATACAGCGACGCCCAGGACATCCTCAGGCCGGAGCGCGGCGGCGGGGGTGTACTGAGGTCGGCGTACACGAACAAAATGAACGAGGTGAAGCCGCACCGCGCCTGGGCCGAGCGCACCCTGCTGCGCGCCGAGGTCTTCGGGGTCGCCCACGAGGACATCGGCTTCGTCGAGCTGCTCACCGCCGGACTGCCGGCGTGAGCCGGCCCGGCCGAGCGAAGCGCACCCCCGACAGCAAGGAACAGATGAACACCCCAGCGCAGGACCCGAACCACCCCGGCGGCGCAAGCGGCCCGGACGGCGTGGACAGCGCCGGCCCCGAGGACGCCATGGACGGCGCGGGCGCCACGGACGCCACCGTGTGGACCGGGACCTGGGTCGCCGAGCGGCTGGGTGTCGAGCTCCTCGGCGACGAGGGGCTGAGCGGCCTGCTGGGGCTCGCGCTGCGGCGCAACCCCAAGCGCGCCCACCTGCTCGTCTCGAACGTCCTCGGCAAGCACGTGCCGCAGTCGCCGGCCGTGGTCCACGGGTACGGCGTCGAGCTCGGGCGTCGGGTGCTCGAGCTGCTGGGCCCCGAGGACGCCCGCGCGGCCGTCGTCCTCGGTTACGCCGAGACGGCGACCGGGCTCGGCCACTCGGTCGCCGACGGGATGGGTGTGGCGCCGTACCTCCACTCCACCCGGCGCCCGGTCCCCGGGGTCCGGCCGGCGGGCGGCTTCGAGGAGTCCCACTCGCACGCCACCTCGCACCTCCTCCTCCCCGAGGACCCCGGCCTGCTCGCGGGCTCCGGCCCGCTGGTCCTCGTCGACGACGAGTTCTCCACCGGCAACACCGTCCTCAACACGATCCGCGACCTGCACCGGCGCTACCCGCGCGAGCGGTACGTCGTCGTGGCCCTGGTCGACATGCGGTCGCGGGCCGACCACACGCGCTTCGAGAAGTTCACCCGGGACATCGGCGCCCGCGTGGACCTGGTCGCCGCGGCGTCGGGCACGGTGAGCCTCCCCGAGGACGTCCTGGCGAAGGGGACGGCCCTGGTCGCCCGGCACGAACAGGCGGCACCCGCCACCTCCGCCCGCCAGAGCGCGGACCCGGCCGTCCGCGTCGGCCTGGGCTGGCCGCACGGCCTCCCCGACGGCGGACGGCACGGGTTCACGCCCGGACACCGAATACGCCTGGAGGCGGCCCTGCCCGCCATGGCGGCACGGATCGCCGGCGCCCTGCCCGAGGGCGCGGAGCGCGTCCTGGTCCTCGGCTTCGAGGAGCTGATGTACGCGCCGCTGCGACTGGCCCGCGAGCTGGAGCGGATGGTCCCCGCCGAAGTGCGGTTCTCCACCACGACCCGCTCCCCGGTGCTCGCCCTCGACGACCCCGGCTACGCCATCCGCAGCCGCATCGCCTTCCCCGCCCACGACAACCCGGACGACGGCCCCGGCGAGCGCTACGCCTACAACGTCGCCGGTGCCGCCTTCGACGCCGTCGTGGCGGTCGTGGACTCCACCGCCGACACCCCCGAACTGCACGCTCCCGGCGGCCTGTTGGCACAGTTGGCGGCGCACACCCCGCACGTCCTGCTCGCCGTCGTGCCCTCGTACGCGCCCCTGCGGCCGTCCACCGAAAGGCCCTCCATGCTGCCCGAGCCCCTCCGCGGCCCCGCCTTCTCCTCGTACGCCCCCGACGAGGTCGGGTGGCTGCTGCGGGACCTGTCGGACGTGACGCTGGAGGCGCCGACCGAGGAGCGCGAGGAGGCGATCCAGAGCGGCGGCGCCCACTACGCCGAGTCGCTGCCCGTCGAGTACCAGCCGAGCCCCGAGTACCAGGAGCTCTTCCGCGCCGCCCTCGGCGCCTCCGCCGCCCGGATCGCCGAGGCCGTCGGCGCGGTGACCGAACTCGTGCTCGCCGACCGCTCCCCGCGGCCCGTCCTGGTGTCCCTGGCCCGCGCCGGCACCCCCGTCGGCGTTCTCATGCGCCGCTGGGCGCAGCACCAGCACGGCCTGGACCTGCCGCACTACGCCGTCTCCATCGTCCGCGGCCGCGGCATCGACGCCAACGCGCTGCGCTGGCTCGCCGCCCACCACGACCCGGCCGACGTCGTCTTCGTCGACGGCTGGACGGGCAAGGGCGCCATCACCCGCGAACTCGCCGACGCCATCGAGGAGTTCGAGGAGGCCGAGGGCGTCACCGGCTTCGACCCGGAGATAGCCGTGCTCGCGGACCCGGGCTCGTGCGTGTGCACGTACGGCACCCGCGAGGACTTCCTCATCCCCTCCGCCTGCCTCAACTCGACCGTCTCCGGGCTGATCTCGCGTACGGTCCTGCGCTCCGACCTGGTCGGTGAACACGACTTCCACGGCGCGAAGTTCTACCGCGAGCTCGCCGGCTCCGACGTCTCCGCCGAATTCCTGGAGGCCGTCGCCGCCCACTTCCCCGAGGTCGCCGAATCGGCCCGCGACCGGGCGAAGGAACTCCTCGCCGCCGACCGCAACCCCACCTGGGAGGGCTGGGCCGCGGTCGAGCGGATCAGCGAGGAGTACGGGATCCACGACGTGAACCTCGTCAAGCCGGGCGTCGGCGAGACCACCCGGGTGCTGCTGCGCCGGGTCCCCTGGAAGATCCTCGCGCGCGCCGGAGCGGGCGCCGACCTCGACCACGTCCGGCTGCTCGCCGGACAGCGCGGGGTACCCGTCGAGGAGGTCGACGAACTCCCGTACACCTGCGTGGGGTTGATCCACCCGAAGTACACACGCGGCGCGACCGGTGCCGACGGCAAGGCGGTGACCCTCTGATGTCCGCGCCCAAGGTGCTCGTCGCCAGCGACCTCGACCGCACGCTCATCTACTCCGCCGCCGCCCTCGCGCTCACCATGCCGGACGCCCGCGCGCCCCGGCTGCTCTGCGTCGAGGTGCACGAGAGCAAACCGCTCTCCTACATGACGGAGACGGCCGCCGCGCTGCTCACCGAACTCGGTGACATCGCTCACTTCGTGCCCACCACGACCCGCACCCGCAAGCAGTACCAGCGCATCAACCTGCCCGGTCCGGCCCCCGAGTACGCGATCTGCGCCAACGGCGGGCAGCTGCTCGTCGACGGCGTCTGCGACCTCGACTGGCACACGGCCGTGAAGGAGCGGCTCGCCTCCGAGTGCGCGCCGCTCGACGAGGTGCGCGAGCACCTGGCGACGACTGCGGACCCGCTCTGGGTGCGCAAACACCGGGTCGCCGATGACCTGTTCGCCTATCTGGTGGTCGAGCGGGAACTCCTCCCCCTGGAATGGGTGAAGGACCTGGCCGTGTGGGCGGAGAACCGCGGCTGGACCGTCTCGTTGCAGGGCCGCAAGATCTACGCCGTGCCGAAGCCGCTCACCAAGAGCGCGGCCGTGCGCGAGGTCGCGCGCCGCACCGGAGCCGTCCTCACGCTGGCCGCCGGGGACTCGCTGCTCGACGCCGACCTGCTGCTCGCCGCCGACCGCGGCTGGCGTCCGGGCCACGGTGAACTCGCCGAGGCCGACTGGACGGCACCGGCGATCACCGTGCTCCCGGAGCGGGGTGTGGCGGCGGGGGAGCGGATCCTGCGCGAGTTCCTGAGCGCCGGCGCCGGCCAGGGACAGGTCTGACGGACCCCGGAGCCCGGTTCCGTTCCCCAGGCGTGGTGCTCGGGCGACGGAACCCGGTTCCGTCTGCCCCGGCGCGCGTGCCCGGGCGTGTGACCTCGCCCACAGTGCGCCCGGTTCGGGTTGTTCGGGCGGACCTACGCAACTTCGCCCCGGTACACCCCTGTTGGGGGTGACCGGGGCCGTTCTGTCGCGACACGCCGGGTCCGATTCGGACGAGGCTGAAGAGTTGGTAAGAAATCCCCGCGATCAGCCGCAGCAGCCGCCGCCGCAGCACCCGCCCCCGCCGCCGTTCGAACGCGGCGCCGGTGCAGGCGCGGACGCCTGACCACCCCTGGCGACGGCGACCGCCGACAGCAGTTTGACGGTGTCGTCGTGCCCGGCGGGGCAGGCCGCGGGAGCGGCCGATTCGGCCATCGGACGGCTCAGTTCGAAGGTGTCACCGCAGGTCCGGCAGCGGTACTCGTAGCGAGGCATGCGCACAGATTAGCCGGAACGGGCCGCCGTCCGGAGGGCTCGGGCGCCTTCGCCCGGCGTGGCGGTCCGGGGCTCCCGGGGTGCGGGAGACGGGTGGTCCAAGTGGGCCGTCGAGGGGCGCCCGTTGACCTCTGAGCTTTTTTGTCTCGTTGCTGATCGAAGCGATGGCATAGGTCGCTGATAATTTAATAGGGCCGCGACGAGCCGCAAGGTCGGGGAGGGGGGCTCGCAGCCGCGAAAGCGGCCGCTGCAACTACCCGCGCGCGCAATTCCGAAGTGCGGAGGGAGACGCAGTCGTGACCAGGACGTCGCATCGTACCGATGCCCCGAATCCCCTGTCCTTGGGCCGTCCGGGCGCAGGAGCGCGCCGTGGCTGACACATCCGGGCCGCAGCGCGGTCGCGGCAGCCGTCGCAAGCCCTCGCAGCCCACCAAGCTGTCCCGGCTCGGGCCGATCGCCCGTCGCCTCAAACCCGCGTACCCGCGCCCCGGGCGGACCGGACTGCGGCGCTGGGTCCCCTCCTGGCGGCAGTGGCTCGGCGCCGTCGCGCTGTCCATGGGTCTGAGCGGCTCGCTGCTCGTCATCGCCTACGCGGCGACAGACATACCCCAGAATCTCAACACGTACGCCACACAGCAGGACAACGTCTACTTCTGGTCGGACGGCACCCCGATGGCCCGTACCGGCTGGGTCAGGCGCCAGGCCATGCCGCTGAAGGACATACCCGTGGACGTGCGTTCGGCCGTCCTCGCGGCGGAGAACGAGAGCTTCTACAGCGACCCCGGCATCTCCGCCAAGGGCCTGGCCCGCGCGCTGGTGAAGACGGTCGGCCAGGGCGACACCCAGGGCGGCTCCACCATCACCCAGCAGTACGTGAAGAACGTCTATCTGAACCAGAACCGTTCGGTGTCCCGCAAGTTCACCGAGGCCATGATCGCCCTCAAGCTCGACAACAGGATGAGCAAGGACAAGATCCTCGAGGGCTATCTCAACACCAGCTGGTTCGGACGCGGCACCTACGGCCTCCAGCGGGCCTCGCAGGCCTACTACGGCAAGGACGTGAGCCACCTCGACGCCAGCGAGGGCGCGTTCCTCGCCTCGCTCCTCAAGGGCGCGGGCCTCTACGACCCCACCCTGAGCAAGGCCAACCACAAGCGCGCCGTGGAACGCTGGTCCTGGATCCTGGACCGCATGGTCAAGACGGGCAAGCTCTCGGCCACCGAGCGGGCCAAGTACACGAGGTTCCCCGAGCCGATCAAGCAGGGCGGGAGCTACGACACCGGTAAGCAGAGCGACTACCTGGTCGAACTCGCCACCCAGTACGCCAAGAAGGCCGGGCACATCTCCGACCGTGACTTCGACCTCGGCGGCTACCAGATCTACACGACGTTCGACCGCAAGCGCGAGACCGCGCTCACCGACGCCGTGACCAAGGCCCGCAGGACGACGAAGAAGGACGACCCGGGCAACGCGAAGGCGGCCCACTACGGCGCCGCCTCCATCGCCGACGACGGCCGGATCCTCGCCGTCTACGGCGGCCCCGACCACCGCGAGCAGGGCTACAACGAGTCCAACGCGACCACCGTCCCGGCCGGTTCGGCCTTCCTGCCCTTCGTCTACGCGGCCGGCCTGGAGAACGGCGTCCACAAGACCCGTGAGGGCGCGGCCACACCGGTCACCCCCGAGACCCTCTACAACGGCGACGACGGCGTCCCGGTCAGCACACCCGAGGGCCCCTACTGGGACCGCGGCGGCAAGAAGGTCGCCGCACACAACGAGGGCAACAAGAACTACGGCCAGATCACGCTGCGTTCGGCCCTCGCCTCGAACGTGAACACCCCGTTCATGCAGCTCGGCATGGACGCCGGCCTGGACAAGGTGCGGGAGACCGCCGAGGCGTCCGGCCTGCTCTCCTCCAGCATCGGACCGCAGGTGCCGGGCATGTCCCTCGGCGCCGCCACTCCCAGCGCGATCCGCATGGCCAGCGCCTACGCCACCTTCGCCGCCGACGGAACGCACTACGAGCCGTACTCGGTCCACCGCATCACCCGCAACGGCTCCAGCGTCCGCCTGGACATGCCCGCGCCCCATCGCGCGATGCGGGCGGAGGTGGCCCGCCAGGTCACCGACGCGCTCTCGGACTCCTTCCGCACGGGCCACCCGGGCGCAGCCCCCCTGACGGCGAAGGTGGCCGCCAAGCGGGGCGCGACGCTGGACGACAAGGCGGCCTGGTACGTGGGCTCGAACGACTCCGTGTCGACGGCGGTGGTCCTGTACCGCATCGACCTGACCAAGAGCCTGGAACCGCTGCCGCTCAAGGGGATCGCCGGCGCACCCGTCGCCGACGTGCCGTACGGCATCTGGTCCGGCGCCATGAGCCCGCTCCGCTGACCCCGTCGGCCGACCGTCCGGCTCGGCCCCCGCCGACGGCCATCCGGTGGCCGCGCCAAGCTCCTTCCGTCCCTCTCGCAGAATGTGCCCCGTATGAACTCGAAGCACAGCCGGCGCCGACGCCGTGAGTCCGAGCCCGTCACCGCGGCCGCCTCCGCACGCCAGGGTTTCGCGGCCATGACGGCCTTCCTGGTCGTCACGTCCACGGCCGCCACCTACCTGGCCCTCAACACCGACCACACGGCGCCGGCCGCGTCCGCGCGTGCGCACGCCGCCGCGAAGGTGAAGAAGGAACCGGCGTGGGACGGCAAGACCCATGTGCTGGGCGACGGCTCCACGTCCTACACGGGCCCGCAGAAGGGCGAGTTGAAGGCCGTACCGCTCAAGCCCGGTGAGAAGCCGCCCCAGTTCGTCGTCTTCTCCTGGGACGGCGCCCTCCAGGGCGACGACCAGCTCTTCTCCCACTACCGGGAGCTGGCCCAGCAGTACAACGCCCACATGACGTTCTTCCTGACCGGCATCTATCTGCTGCCCAAGGACAAGAAGACGCTCTACGAACCCCCCATGCACGAGCCGGGCTCCGCGGCCATCAGCTACGCCACCGACGAGCACATCCGCACCACGCTGGAGGAGCTCGGCAAGGCGTGGAAGCAGGGCAACGAGATCGGCACCCACTTCAACGGCCACTTCTGCGGCGACAAGGGCGGCGGGGACTGGAGCGTCACGGAGTGGGAGAGCGAGATCAACCAGTTCTTCTCCTTCGTGGAGAAGTGGAAGACCAACACCGGCTACACCGACCTGGCGGCGCTCCCCTTCGACCCGGCCCGTGCCATCAGCGGCGGACGCGCGCCCTGTCTCGAAGGGCAGAAGAACCTGCTCCTGGCCATGAAGGCCACGGCCAAGAAGTACAACTGGCGCTACGACGCCAGCTCCGCCGGCGACTTCCAGATCTGGCCCAGGAAGAAGGAGGGCGTGTGGGACTTCCCGCTCCAGATGCTCCCCTACGAGAACGGCAAGTACCAAGGCCTGTCCATGGACTTCAACTTCCTCTTCAACCAGTCCGACGGTGAGACCGAGGGAGACCCGGCCCAGTACCCGCAGTGGGAGCAGCAGACGGTCGGCTCGTACATGGCCGGTTTCAACCGCGTCTACTACGGCAGCCGGGCACCGCTGTTCATCGGCAATCACTTCGAGGACTGGAACGGCGGCATCTACATGAAGGCCATCGATCAGGTCATCAAGGACGTGTGCACGAAGAAGGGCGTTCGCTGTGTGTCCTTCCAAGAGCTGACCAACTGGCTCGACGTGCAGAAGCCCGAGACCTTGGAGCGCCTGCGCGGCCTCGACCCCGCCCAGTCACCCGACTGGTCGACCGTGGTGAAGTAGGGCCTGCCGCCGGGCCGGTGGCCCTGTGGCAACGCATTGAGATCAACTTACCTCCGACATAAAGGACTCGGTTGCGGTCGACGCGAACTCCCCCCGGATTCCCCACAGTTGAGTGGGACATGTAAAGATTCCCCTCCCTGGAGTCCGACCGGGGATCAAGGAGAATCGCCAGTGACACCGAAGAACCTGAGCCGCAGCTGCTCCGTCGTGGGGGCGATCACCCTCTCCGCCCTCCTGCTGCCCCTGTCCGCCGCCCACGCGGCGTCCCCCGCCCCCCGGGTGACCGCGTCGACGGCCGAGGCCTTCGGCCGCGCGGCCGACGCCGTGTTCACCGACCGCACGGCCGCCCTGCTCGACCGGGCCCCGACGGCCCGTACGGCCCTCAAGGCGACCACCGCGGGCATACGGGTGACCGGCGGCCTCGCCCGTACCGAGAGCGGCGCCCTCACCTCGCTGCACGGCACCCGGTCCCGCCTCGCGGCCCTCGGTGAGGCCTACAGCGCCTCCGACACCGAGGTCGCCGTGAACCGCACCCGGGTCACGGGCCGGCTGGCCACCGCCTGGGTCACCGAGACCACTACCCTCACCTACCGGAAGATCCGCGGGGACGAGCCCCCCACCACCGGCTTCCGCGCCCACCACGTCCTGACCTTCGCCGCCCTGCCGGACGGCACCTGGAAGCTGACGGGCGAGCGCTCGACGGACAAGGGCCCCCGGCAGGTCAACCAGCCCGTCACGACGACGCTCCGCGCGACCCCGATGGCCGCTGTCGACGCCCCCCGGGCAGCGACCACGTACCCCGCGCCCGCCAGCCCCAAGAAGCTCACCGGCGGCCCGTACGACTACGCGGCCATGGCCACGTACGCCGAGACGTACTGGAAGAACTACAACCCCGCCTACCGCAGCTTCAACTCCGTCGGCGGCGACTGCACCAACTACCTCAGCCAGTCCCTGAAGGCGGGCGGCTGGGCCACGGTCGCGAGCTCCGACGAGGACTACGGCACCTGGAACTACACCCCGTCCACCCAGACCGACACCTGGGTCGGCGTCAACGAATGGTCCTGGTTCACCCAGACCGCGGGGCGCTCCACGCCTCTGGCGAACATCTACCAGATGGACGTCGGTGACGTGATGCAGATGGACTTCGACAAGGACGGGTCCAAGGACCACTCCATGATCACGTCGTACCGGAGCGCCAGTGGCGTCCCGTACGTGACCTACCACGACACCGACACCTACCGCCGCTCGGTGTCGAGCCTCCTCGCCGCGTACCCGAACACGGCGTACTACGCGTACCGCACCTGATCACAGCCCGACCGGCGCCCTGTGCCGAGGGACGAGCCTCGCGCGAGGGCTCCGAGGACGCTCAAAGCGTCCTCGGAGCCCTCGCGCGGGGTCCCCAGGGCTCCTCGGCTCAGACGCCGCCGCGCTCCTCGCGGATCTGCGTGACCACGCGGGCCACCGTCTGCCGCACGGCCTCCGTCTCGGTCAGGAAATGCCAGTAGTCGGGGTGCCGGCCCTCCAGCGTGGCCACGGCCCGGTCGAGCCGGGCGACGGAGTCGTCGAGCGGGCGGGCCTGCCGCGGGTCGGGCGTCGTACGGCCCGCCATGGCCAGCCGCTGCGCGTCCCGGATCGCGAACCGGGTGCGGTCGATCTCCTGCTGCGCGTCCTTCTGCACGGCGTTCAGCCGCCGCAGCCGGTCACCGGCCGCGGACACCGCCTCGTCGGTGGTGTTCAGCAGCGCGCGCACCGTCGCCAGGAGCGAGGCCGCGTCCGGCCAGCGCTGCGCCTCCCGCGCGGCCCCCGCCTCCCTCAGCTTCGCCTCGGCCTGCCGTACGTTCTCCGCGGCCTGGTCGGGAACATGCTGGAGGTCCTGCCAGCACGCCGCCGAGAAGCGCCGCCGCAACTCGCTCAGCACCGGCTCCACCTGCCCCGAGCGGGTCGTCAGGGACTGCGCCCGGGTCCGCAGCGAAACGAGCCTGTGGTCGATCTCGGCGGCCCGCTCCGGCAGCCGCTCCGCCTCCGAGCGCACCGCCCCGGCCTCCCGCGAGACCCGTTCGGCACGCTCCAGCGTCTCCGGCAGGCCGTGCTGCCCGGCACCCTGGTTGAGCTTGGTCAGCTCCGGCGCGAGAGCCGCGAGCCGGGCGGCCAGATCGTCGGCCCTCAGCCCGGACCGCCGTACGGAATCGAGGGCGTTCGAGGCGGCCAGCAGTGCCTGCCGGGCCCGCTCGACGGCCGGGGCCAGCCGGGCGAGCTGGGTCTCGGCTTTGCCGAGCAGCGGCCCGAGGCTCTGCTCGAACCGGTCCAGATCGGCCTTCACCCGGCCCAGTTCGTCCTTCGCGGCGACGAGTTCGGTGCGGGCCCGCGCGGCGACCGACGCCTCCAGCTCGTCCCGGTCCAGATCGTGGGCGTCGACGGCGGTGATGTACTTCTGGCTCGCCTCGTCGATCCGCAGCCCCAGCGCCGCGAAGTCCGAGACCACGCGCCGCGCGGCCGGGGAGTCGTCCACGGCCGTGATGGTCTCGATCGAGATCCGCAGGTCGCGCTGGGCGGTGTCGAGTTCGTAGAACGCCGCCGCCGCCGCGTCCTTGGCCGCCTGAGCCTCGGCCCGCTGCCCCTCGGACCGCCCACCGAACCAGCGCCGCGTACCGCCTCCCGCGAAGGCCGCGGGCAGCACGAGAGCGGCCAGCAGAGGCAGCGCGAGGAGCGTGAGCACGTCACGGGCGACGGGGGGACGGGGGGTCCGTGCCGGCCTCGCGGCCGCCGCGGACCGCATCGGCTGCGGCGGCAGAGTGGACCGGGCGGGCTGCGCCGGCCGTATCGGCTGCGCCGAGCCTGTCGGCGGCTCCGATCCGGTCGGCCGGTCGGAGTGTGCGGGCCGGTCGGATTGTTTGGGCGGGGCGGGTTGTGCGTACGGGGCGGATCGTGCGGGCGCGGCGGATCGTGCGGGCGCGGCGGATCGTGCGGGACGGTCGGACTGCGCGGGCGCGGTGGATCGGGCGGGCCGGTCGGGCTGTGCGGGCCGCTCCGACGGCGCCGGCCGCTCCGATGGCGCCGGTCGTGTCGACGGGAGGCCCGGCCGGGCGTCACCGAGCGGGTGCGCAGGCCGCGCAAGGCGCGCAGGCCGTGCGGGCCCCGCGAACGGCGAATACGGCCGCGAAGGTGTCGCCGTCACATCCCTCTCCCGTGCTGTCATCCGCCTTGCCCGGCTGTCATTCTCCCACCGGTTGAAGACGAACACACGGGCCGGTCAGTTCGCTGTCCGTACCGTGATCTTTCCGTCGTCGGTGTGCACGGTGACCCGGTGGGAGCTGGAACCGTCGCGGGGCACGCCCACATGGACCGAGCCGTCACCGCTCCCGGCCGTCACCCGGTACGTGGCCCGGGGCAGCACGATCGAGACGGAGCCGTCGCCACTGCGGGAGTCCACCAGATCGGGCACGGTGCCGAGTTCGAGCCGTACCGAGCCGTCGTCGGTACGGGCCCGCACACGGCGGGAATCCACACCGACGGCACGGATGGAGCCGTCGCCGCTGTGCAGGTCCAGCGCTCCCGAGGAGTCGCTGACCCGCACCGACCCGTCCGCCGTACGGATGCTCAGCGCCTCCGCGAAGCCCTTCGCGCTCACCCCTCCGTCCCCGTCCTCGACCTTGACGGCCACCCCGCGCGGCACCACGATCCGGTGCCGGGCCGAGCAGTCGGCGACGACACCCGAGCACTTCATCCGCAGCACCAGCCGGTCGCCGTCCTGCATGGCCCAGGTGACCTTCGGATCCCCGCCGAGGGTGACGTGCCCCTGGAACCACCGGGTGACCTGGACCTCACCGGCTTTCGCGGAATCCGACACCACGAGATCGAGCGCCGAGTCGTCCGAGTCGACGGTCAGGGTCCGCCCGTGCAGCCCGAAGGAGCGCTGCTCGGGCTCCTTGTCGTCCCCGGCCGACGCCCCACACGCGCTGACACCTCCGACTAGCGCGAGCACGAGGGCGGCGAGGGCGGCGGAACGGGTGCGGGTGCGCTGGGTTTCGCTGGTGCCGATCGCGCCGCCGGCGCCGAGGACGAGCTCCTTGCTGACGCCGGTGCCGGTGCCGGTGCCGCGGGTGCGGGTGCGGGCCATGACTGATCTCCCCCTGGGACGGTCTGCGAGAGCTTCGCCATTTCGAGCCCGGACGCCTGGGCCCTCGGCATCTCGACGAGCCGGTCGGCGAAGCTTCTTCGACGGTAGGCACCCACGGAGCCCCGGACGATCCGGACCACTCCCGAATGAGAGGTAGGGCTAACCCCCGCCCCGCTCCGTAACCGGGCGGCCCCGGCGTCCGCCCCCGCCCCTTCGCGGGTCTGCCACCCACTCGCCCGATACGGGTTTGCGGGGCATCCCCCCGGGCGATGTAGGCTGTCGACTCGTCCTGGGCGCGTAGCTCAGTGGTAGAGCGCCGCCCTTACAAGGCGGATGTCGGCGGTTCGAAACCGTCCGCGCCCACCAGGAAAAAGGCCCCCAGCCGATCATGGCTGGGGGCCTTTGACATCCCGATCTGACATCAGTGCGGTGGTTACTCGCGCTGTAGGCGCCGTGTGAGAAGCCGGTCCATGTGGCTGACCGCCTCGCGCTGGGTGTCCTGGACGACGTGGGCGTAGACGTTCATCGTGACGGCGATCTGGCTGTGCCCGAGGATCTCCATCACGACGCGGGGAGCCACGCCGGTCGCGGTGAGCAGGGTCGCGCAGCCGTGCCGGGCGTCGTGCAGCCGGATGACTCGCAGGCCCGCGTTCGAGGCGACCCGGGTGAAGGAGCGTCGCCTGCCAGGCCCGCGCGGATGAGGTGGTAGGTGTCGCCCGCGTAAGTGAAGGCGCAGGAGGGCACGAAGCGAAGATGGCGCATCCGCGTATGGCCGCGGGTGCGCTCTTCTTTGATGCCGATGGCCGCGTCCTCATGGTGGAGCCCACGTACAAGGACTACTGGGACATCCCGGGTGGGTACGTCGAGACCGGTGAATCGCCGCTCCAAGCCGCCAGCCGTGAGGTGCACGAGGAGCTAGGCATCACGCCGGGGCTCGGCCCTCTCCTGGCCGTCGACTGGGCACCGAACGGTGCCGAGGGCGACAAGGTGTTGTACCTGTTCGACGGCGGCGAGCTCGCGCAGGAAACCGTGGAGGGGATTCATCTCCAGGCGGGAGGAGCTGAAAGCCGTCAGGTTCGTTGCCCCGCGTGAGATCGCAGATTGCACGATCCCTCGACCGGCCCGGCGGATCCTGGCAGCGGTGGAGGCCCGCGCCGAGAGCACTCTGGTCTACCTCGAGCACGGCCAGGCGCCGGGCAAGCAGGCGGCGTAGCGGCAGTGGGGCCTCTAGGCGGTGTCTTTAATTGATCTTAGATGGTGGATCATGGTCGGGTGATACGTCGCCATGAACTGTCCGCTGACCACCGAAGAAGACCTGAACTTCCCGGATGAGCCCGTCCCGGACCCCCATCGCCTCGACGTTGCGGTGCCTGGCGCCCGCCGTGAGCTCTGTGCCGAGTCACTCTGTGCTGTGAGAAGCGCAGGGTGGGGAGTTACCGGACGGCGTCGGGCAGGTGCGGTCCGTGTCATTCCGGGTTTCTGTCGTGCTCATGTCAGGATGCCCTGCGGACAGGTCGATCATGGGAGGGCGGTCTGGATCTGCGGGATTCGCAAGCGCCTGTCTGCGGTGCCAGACTTGTCCTGAATGGTGGTGTCTGCCATGGGTTTCTACGCCGAGCAAATCGTTCCGCGCATCGTCAACGTCGCTTGCAGCATGGGGGAGGCCAAGGAGTTGCGACGCCGGGTGTGCGAAGGCCTGGATGGCGAAGTCCTGGAGATCGGCTTCGGTTCTGGGCACAACGTTCCCTTCTATCCGCCCGCCGTCACGCGGGTGGCTGCCGTCGATCCCTCGGATGTGGGCTGGAAGCTGGCTGGTAAGCGTCTCGGCGCGACCGCCACCCCAGTGGAGCGCTGTGGGGTGGACGGCCAGTCGCTGCCCTTCGCCGACGACAGTTTCGATGCCGCCCTGTCGACCTGGACGCTCTGCACCATCCCCGACGCGGACGCCGCCCTGCGCGAGGTTCGACGCGTCCTCAAGCCCGGAAGGACCCTGCACTTCGTGGAGCACGGCCTGGCCCCGGACGAGCAGGTACGCCGTTGGCAGCACCGCCTCGACCCGATGGAGCAGCGCATCTTCGACGGCTGCCATCTCACCAGGCCCATCGTCGACCTGCTCACTTCCGCCGGCTTCACCATCGCCGAACTCGACGTCTTCTACGAGAAGGGTGCCCCGAAGGCCATGGGTGCCGACTCCCTGGGGATCGCCGTATCTCCATGACGGCGCCGCCGCGACTCATCCTTCCGGATCGGCTCGCGGGGAGCCCGCCCACGGCACCGGGCGTGCTCCCGGAGCGCTGACTGGCCGAGCCCACGGTCACGGCGACGGTCGGGGTCGCCGGGCGTCCCCGTCGCGGTCGCGGTCGCCCGGCATCACACACGGACAGTCCAGTACCGCGCTCAAACGTGATGCTCAAGAGGGGCGATCTGGGAGGATTCAGGTGAGCACAAGCGGGGCACAGGCAGCGGCTTTCTTCCGTGAGGTCGCTCGGACTCGCACCGTTTGGCGGGTTCGAAACGACGACGGCTGTCCGATCCCGGTCTCAAGTTCTGGGCACCCGACTTTCCCCTATTGGTCGTCGGAAACCCGTGCTCAGCGCGCCGCCCAACTGTGGGGTCCTCAATTTCGAGCTGTTTCAATGCCGCTAGATCATTGGCGAAGTGCAGCTTTGTCAGACCTCGCCGAGGAAGACATCCGGTTAGGTATCAACTGGAGCGGACAGCGCCTAACTGGATGGGACTTCACTGTCAGTGAAGTAGTCAACCGTCTCCTTCACGCGCTCGGCGAGCCACCATACGACCGATAGCTTCGGCCGCGTGACGGCTGTCGCAACGCCTCGGGACGAGGAGCTGCTGGCCCGGGGGATCGAACTGTCAAGCATCACCCGGGACCGGACAAGAGCATCGATCACGAGTGCGGTAGAACTTTCCCTACATCATCAAGACCCCCGGCTTCGCTGCGCTCCGCCGGGCGCGCTCCCGGCTCCCGGCCGCTTGCGCTCCTGCCTTCGGCCCGCGCCACGGCCGTCCGCCTCTGCGCGCCCACGAGCACAACGACCACCAGGGGCAGAAGGCCAATCGACCCGACAGGCCCGGCAGGTGCACCGGTCACAACATGCCTCCGGCGGGGGCGCTCCTGCGTCCAGGATGACGGGACAGCGGCAGTCTCGGCCTGGGTGGTTCGGTCGGTGGCCGACGATGCGAGCTGCAGACGATCCGGGTCACTACGGGCCAGCAGCGGGAGGGGTGGCGTCTCCCGGGGACGGGCGTCGGCGGGTGCTGGCCGTCGCAACACTGGCCGGTGCCCCTGCCGTCCCGGATGCGGGCGCGTGAGGCGGCCGAACCCGCCGGTCGTGGCTGGCGGGGGGCGATGCTGCTGCCGCGAAGTGGTTGCGGCCGGTGGGGGTCGCTCACTGCCGTTCGCTACAGTGCTGACCGTTCGCCATGACGGGCTGTCAGCAGTAGACCCACTGTCCTCGAGTCTGCGGCAGGGCCCTCGACTGGGTTACAGCGGGGCGCACCGACCGCCCTGATGCCAACAACGCCAACGGGCCGCCGGTATACCGACGGCCCCCTGCGAAGGATCTCGTTAAAGGCACGAGGAGAAGTGATACTCCACGTGGTAGTCAGAGGAGATGATGTTGTAACAACCGCCCCCCGTGAAAGCTACCGGGCCCGCATAGTAGGCATACTGGCCATAGTCGACTTTCGTTTCCCAACTGCTTACCTGTGTAATGCGAACCCCTGTGCCGAAGGTGTTGCCGGAGTAGGCGGCTGTGTGGACAGTGGTTGCGCATATATATCTTCCGCTGATCTCTATCTCCAGCCGGACATGTTGGTCCACGGGATACGACAGGGATGTCGTCGTTCCCTTGCTGCAGCCGCCCCCAGCCGCCTGTGCAGTCCCCGCTCCCAGGACGACCCCGCCAGCAGTCAGGGCCAAGGCGAGGGCAAATCCAGTGATCCTCTTGCGCACTTGCAGCCTCCAAATTGACATTTTCGGGGTGAATCAATGTATATATATCAACGTGAGATCGCAGTTGACAATATGATTGATTGAATTGGCCGAATTCCGCTCCTGAGGCGGATGGGTGGATGAACAGGGTCACTTCAGAGTGCGCCACGCGACTTTATGTCTACGGGGTCCGGTCTATTCACGGCCAAGCGGTTCGTTCTAGGCCAAGCACGTGCCGTGGCCTGTATGAAAACTTCCAGGGAAGACGCTCTCCGGATCCGGGTGCGAAACGGTGGGTGGTTTCCGTCGCAGCGATGCCCCTATTCGAAGAGGGGCGCGGCTGCCACCAGCATGCCGCTGATTGAGCCCGTTTCGGCGGCGGCTGCGGTGGGGTCGATGCTGGACTCCTCTGCGACCGTCGTCGCCCAGCAATCCCCCCAGGTCGCCGCCCAGTCGCCGGCCAGGTCGCCTTTGGGATCGAGATCCTCGGGCTTGCCCGCGATGCCGTAGCCGTCGAGGAGTCGTCGCTCAACTCCGAAAGGTTCGCCCGCGGCGAGTTCCGGGTACTCACTGATCCAACGCCTGATGATCCGTCCGCGTTCGGCGATCAGCCATGCTTCCCCGTCGTTCTGCTCGCTGTGGAAGAAGAGCTGGGCCTTGCCGAAGTGCGCGCTCAGCTCTCTGCACAGTTCGGTGACGTGCATGGTCTGCTGCGCATACGGCAGACCGAAGTACGGCCCGACGACCAGGGTCCACCCCTGTATGGATGGGGTGACGACGACTGTGGAGAACGGCTCCTCCTCGTCGTGTGCGACCTCGTCGATGAGTTCCGTCCCGTCGGCCCAGGAGGTCTCCCGTACATCCGTCAAGCCGAGGGCCTTCACCACCTCCGCCTGATCGACGGTCTCGACTGCGAGCCATGAGAGCCAACAGGCGCGTATGAATGGTGCGGAATCAGGTGTCCCCATGGCCCGCATCGTAGGTGCGTCACGAGTGGGACTCGCGCGACCTGGCCGCCGGCGGCTGGTCAGGCACCAGACGGACGCGCCAGATGCGTGCCAGAACTCGCGGAGAACCACGGGGAACACCGGGGACCAAGCCGGCAACCTCTCACACGTCCGGTCGAGTTCCGTCGCAGGTCAGAGCAGCCATTGCCTCCAGAGCACCTGAGCTTCCCAAGCTGATGGCCCAGGCAGTGTGCTGACGGACCGGCCGTCCTGGCTTTTCCGGTCGACGACACCGGACCGCGTGGTTGAGGCGAGTGGGGGTGCAGCGAGGCACACGTGCGCCTGGTCGGCTGGCAGACCCGCCATCGTGGCTGGCTGTCGTCGGTAGAGGTGCAGACGACTCAAGTCCCTGGTGCATGCGCGATCTGGCAGAGGTGACGTCTCTGCCCTGCGTGATTCTGCGAGGCGGAAGGGGAATGCAGCCCTGTGGCGGAGTATGGCCAGGGGAGGGGTAGCCAGGTGGCGCAACGGGGCAGCGGCCGAGGCAACGACTATCAGCGGCAGCAGCAGGCGTTACGACGTGCCCAGGAGCAACGGGCACGACAAGCGGAGCGGGAACGCAAGGCTGCTGAGACGGCCAGCAAGCGGCAGGAGCGCGAGCGGAAGGCTGCGTATCAGGAGCAGCAGACTGAGCAGGCACTGGTGCGCACGGTCGGGGTCGAGCACGAGGTCGAGCAGCTTGGGCAGTTGCTCCGTGACGCGTTGGTGGGCGATCTGCCGACGGCCTTCGAGCGCCGGCGGAGGATTCACACGCCAACAAAGTTGGACGAGCGTCCATGGTCTCGTCCGGAGCCTTCACCTCGCTGGGAGGAGTTCGCGCCACCGGAGCCCGGCGGTCTGACTGCTGTCTTTGGTCTTGGCAGGAAGCGCTATGAAGCTGAAGTTGCCGAGGCGCGTGTGCGGTTCGGCGAGGCACAAGAGCGCCACAGGCGAGCCGAGGAGAAGCGGCTGGCAACGCTGGAACGGAAGCGTGCCGAGCACCGCCAGGCCGAAGCGCAAGCCCTTGACGAGGTGGCGACCTTCAACGGGAAGTTGGGAGAAGAGCGCGAGGCCTACAGGGCCGGGGAGCCTGTGGCGGTCGAGGCTCATCTAGGGGCTGTTCTGGATGCGTCGGAGTATCCATTGGGCTTCCCGCACGAGCATCGGATCGCCTTCCGTCCTGCCACCGGTGACGTACTCGTTGAAATTCACTTGCCGCCTGAGGCGATCGTTCCTGCCGCGCGGGGCTACCGGTATGTGAAGAACCGAGACGAGACGATCGTGCTGCCTCGTCCGGAGAAGGAGCGCAAGGAGATCTACGCCTCCGTCCTGGCACAAGTGGCTCTGAGGACAGTCCACGAGGTCCTGATGAGCGATCCAGACCGGATCGTCAATGGCGTGATCCTGAACGGCCATGTGAGAACCATCGACCGGGCCACCGGCCAGGAGGTCTCACCCTGTCTAATAACGCTCAGCGCCAGCAGGGAGCAGTTCGGGAAGCTCCGTCTCAGCCAGGTTGATCCAGCGCAGTGCCTCAGGGGACTCAACGCCCTGGTGTCTCCCAACCCCTACGATCTCGAACCGATTCGTCCCATCGTCGAGTTCGACCTGTCGAAGTACCGGCTGATGGACAGCATGGATGTAGTCGCAGGCCTGGACAGCAGGCCCGTGCTGGTGAAGCTGACGCCCACTGAGTTCGAGCACCTGATTCGCCAACTGTTTGAGGCCATCGGCATGGAGGCCTGGAATACCCAGGCGTCCAAAGACGAGGGCGTTGACGCGGTAGCCGTCAGCAAAGACCCCGTCTTCAACGGAGAGTGCATCATTCAGGCGAAGCGCTACAGAAAGCTCGTGGGAGTTGAGTCCGTCCAGGCGCTCGCTGGAGTGGTCGAGCACAAGCGTGCTGCCAAGGGGGTCCTGATCACCACATCGTGGTTCGGCAGGGCCAGCCACGACTTTGCCCGCCAACACGGTCGGCTCCAGCTCATCGAAGGGCCGGAACTCAAGTACCTGATCAAGGAACACCTCGGCAAGGATGTGATCCCGGGCCCAGTCCCCCCGAAGAGACGTCCCTCGCGCTGAGGTCGGCGGCTCGCCCACTCAGACCGAGGAGCTGGGCCGTCCCTGGGCCGTCCGAGGTTGCTCAACAGCAGCCAAGGACGACCAACGACGACCACCAGGCGCCGGAGCCCACCGCTCCTGAGCAGCGAAAGCGCAGGTCACCGATATCTGGAGAACGTCATGCTTCGTGATCGGGGTCGAGCACCACCATAAACCTGTTGCCTTCCGGATCCGTCATCAGGGCGTGCATGCAATCGTGAGGTTCCACAAGAGAGGCTCCCTTGGCGATCAGCGTCTGAACCTGTTCGGCGATCGTTCCGACAAGGACGGTGACGACCGGTAGCACAGCCGGAGATTCCGCTTCGCCAACGCTGTACCCACCCCAACCCGGGATGCCGCCCCAGAACCTGATCATTTTCTCTGGGTCTACTGCTTCAAAATGAACGTGCATGCTGCTGTCTCACTTTCATCTGTGCGACCGAAGCCGAAAACGGCCTACCGAATCAATCCGGCAGGCCGTTACGGGCGAACGGACTTCAGCAGTCGATCACGGTGTTTTGCGTGTCTGCGATTCCGGGTTCGCTGAAACGTCCGTGGTACTCGACCTGCAAGGTCACCTGAGTGTTGTACGTCTCCCTTTCTCCATCATGCACGCACGTGAGCCCTGGAGTGGTGTAGCGCCCACTGCACCTCGCCCACCCGCTGTCCTTGTGCTTCACCGCGCGCCAGTACCCGTCGCGCACGTACTCCTGAAGATCGACCTGGACCCGGCACTGGTCGGGTGCAGGAGTTGAGCAACCCGTGTAATGGCCCTGGGCATACAGCGGGCCGCCATGGGTGACCTGGAACGGTTTCTCACCCTGGAACGTGCACCACACGGGAAAGGCAGCAGTCCTCGCGACGGCCCTTCCCGTGCTGCCGCTCGGAGCAGCCGACGCCGCGGCAGCCGGCACCAGCAGGGCCCCCGCCGCGAGAAGCGGGACGATAAAGCGCGCCTTCACTTTTCCCCCTAAGAAAAAGTCGAATGCATGTCGCACCATCGACCACCCTCATAGGTTCACAGACGCCACACAAGACCCGCGGTTCGAACTTCCCGCTGTTTGTCCGGTTCCCAGTCGTGGAATTGACCGTTCCCTTCCATCCGCTGGCAGCGGGTCGGTAGAAAACGACGAAGCCCCCGCCGGCCCAGAGGCTGACAGGGGCTGCCTGTGCGGTTTAGTGATCACAGATGCACGTGCGGATCACCTCGTTCAGCTCCTACGCCTGCTCGGGCGTCGACTTATTCCGGCCGTTGGTGAGCGCCTCGACCGTCCGCTCCACGGCGTCCGGACGGTTCAGCCTCGATCCACCGCGTAATGGCCGGGCTGTGGACAGGGAAATGAGAAGAGGTGCCCGCTGACCTGGGATAATGGGAGTTCTCTACGCTTCCAT